>NZ_BTRL01000012.1:0-138739 GCF_054771475.1 Bacillus sp. MN7755 | reverse complement strand
TCTCTTCGGCTTTCAGCTTTTTCTCAGCATCTTTTTGTTCTTTAGCTTTTTGTGCTTCTTCATTTCTTAACTTTGCATCAGCTTTTTGCTTATCTTGAATTTCTTGCTTTTCTTCAGGAGTCATACTCATATTAATTCCTACAAATGAAATGATAGTTAAAACAAAAGCTATACCAGTGAACTTTAAAAACTTTTTCGTTTTTGAGCTCTTTTTAAATCGAAATACTAGTGATGTAATTAATAAAACAGCAGTAGCTATAGTTGCTATTACGAATAATAAAGATAAGAATATTTTCATATATGTAACTCCTAACTTGTATGTTAATACGTTTTTAAACGAGCGAATCCTCCCGGAACTCCATGAATCTCCGCAACTTCTTGAATAGACAAACGAGTATCTTCATAAGTAGATACCATTTCATCAGTTAGTAACAATTCCACAGCAAATGTATTTGCTTCAATTTCTAAACGATCCACGGAAAAGAACGTTTGATTACGTAAGAAGGGGGTGTTTGCTTTAGGATGAAGTACAGCATGGCCCAACTCATGTGCACAAACAAATCGTTGAGTAGTTTCATCAATTTGATTATTAATATGAATAAATTTAAATCGTTTATAAGTGTTGTAAAAACCAAGGGTATTCCCTAAGTCTTCAAACAACACAATAATATTTTTTTGCCTAGCAATTTCAAATGGATCTATTGTTTGATATTTTGCTATGATGTTTAGTACATATTCTTTGATGTCCATAAATTCACTCCAATCAATCTTTTTTATATTTGTTTGGAGTGAATTTTTGTTTTGCTAATTGTTTTGCCATGCGCATTGAGTTTTCCAGAGAAATGCGAATCATTTCTTTTGTGTGTTCATCAATTGGTTCTCCATCAAACATTAATGCTTCTTCACTATTTTCTAATTGTTCTAATGTTTTTTCTAAATCTTTCGCAATATCACGCTCTTCCTTTTCCGATAAGCCTAGTGACATGTTGGTGAATAATTCCTTTTTTTCAGTCCTACCTAATAGGTAATCAGTTGAAACTTCAAAGAAATCAGCAATCTTTTTTAAAGTATCGTAATCGGGTTCACGTTGTCCTTGTTCATAATTGGCCAACTTTCCTCTTGAAAATCCCAACCTATCAGCAAGATCATATTGGCTTAGTTTCTGATTTTTCCTGAGCTCAGCAATCTTCTTTCCAAGCATAAATTTTCCTTCTTTCTAAATAAGAGTAGAAGCTTTTTTCTTAATTATAGAAACGAAAAGTTTCTAAATCTACAAAGGAAACGAAAAGTTTCTAATAAATATTGACAGAAACGAAATGTTTCTATATATTGGAGGTGTAAGGAAACAAAATGTTTCTTTAAGGAGGGGGTATTATGGATAATAAAAGAATTAAAATGATTGAATTAAGAAATGATCAATCGAGAATAGAAGTTGCACAAAAGCTTTCAATTACACCTCAGATGTTAGGTGCTATTGAAAGGGGTGATAGGACACCTTCTTTAGAATTGGCTAAAAAAATAGCGGAGTTCTATAAAACAACAATTGATGATCTTTTTTTTAATTAAAAAGGAAACAAATCGTTTCTTTGGAGGTGATTAAATGCCATCAACTAACATGGCAGTACCAATAGACCCGTCGCATAAACATATAAAAAGCACTTCAAGAGGTGACACCATGAGCCAACAAGAAGAATATGCGGCGACTTATGAATTTGGAAAAACGAAAGTCCATGTTGTGGCTCCTGAGCCAAAATCACAAAAGGATATTGATAAAATCCGTCAGGCATATTACAAGGCTGGTTGGGCCATCATTAAAGAAATACAAGTAAAAGCAAATGTTGAGGAATAGTTCCTCTCTTTTTATACGAAAAGTAGACAAGTTACATATGTACTAAGTTCATTGTAACCATTTGAAAACTAAATATGGAGGCGAACAAATATGGGAACAAGCATATACTGCAATTCAGCAATAGGGGAATTATTACAGAATGCTAGAGAATGTTGTGACAATGTTCAGCTGAAAACGAAGAAAGGGTTATCTAAATACCTTGGTATTACACATGAAAGATTAACCCGTATTGAATCTGGACTTTCTAAACCAGAATTTGAGCTTGCAATGGATTGGTGTCATGCAACAGGAGCAAGATTGAATCAACAAGCAATCAAACATATTTATGGTGTTGGGTTACCGCCTACAGATCCACGCTTAACTCAAGATGTTAATTTACAACTGATGAACTACATTAAACAGGCTGAAGAGGGGATTGCGGCAGCAAAGGAAATCATGAACTTACAAGTTACAACAAGGTCATGGAAGCATGATGAAAAAAAGAAACATGAATACGCGGTTCATGCAAAAGAAATCTTCGATACAATCCAAGCTACTCAATGTGTGGTACAAGCTCTTGAACAAGTTCATTTTGGCATTATGGAACAAATACAAAGAAGTTGGTTGCAAAAGGCTATGGCAGAAAACGTTATTATTCAATCGGTGGATAGCTTAATGAATTTAACAAAGGTGCTGTAAAGGAGGAAGGGAAATGACAGTAGATTATAAGAAACCTAGCTTAAGAGAATATAAGGAATTAATTCGCTATGATGCAAAACTAAACGGTGAAATTAAAATAGCAGAATTACTTAATGAGAATTCAAAAACAGTTGAATTAAAGCAAGAGAAGAAATTGTTGGGGATTCGAATCAAAATTATAGAAGCATCATTTATTTTGAAACATAAATGGGCAAATAAAAAAGCTACCGCCTAGACAACAGTAGCTCTGAAAAATATCGTAAATCAATTATAACATTATATAAATCATTTGGACAAGCCACTGTGCTTGTCGTTATGACCAGAAAGGGATTTTTCCTCCCATACCTCTACAATGTTTCTTTCTGGTTGTAACGATGCGTACAGCATTAATTTAAATAGAAAGGAGATGTAATTCATGAACGATAAAAACAATCGTCTTCATGATTTAGTTCTTCCTGGTGATTTTTCATTTGCGAATAAACTTCGTAACTGTATGAGTGAATGTATTCATAACATGTTTAATGCAGAATCAATCGAAGAATCAAATCACTGGGAAGAAGAGCTGGAGCGATGTATAAGGGAATTTAAAATGCTTCGTGATACAAAAGAGGAACATGAGGTATCTATGAGTTATCGTGTAGTGATTAAAGATTTAAGAGCAAGAGGAGTTAACGCTTCATTAGTAACTCGTAGAAAATAAAAAAATCTATCACTTGGCAGAGTGATAGATAAACGGTCTTGCAAAGATCTTAGGATTAATTATATCAAATTAGCATTCGTATAACAACGGGGTGTGTTACATGCTTTTAGACAAGTCATTACATAGAGTGTTGCTGAATCCTAAAGTGTTTCAACAAGCGACCTCAGAGCAACACCTAATTTACTTAGTAAATCAATATCTCAAAACAGGATACAAAAATTATCGCTTATTACGTGTAGAGGACGGATTCGCGATATGTAAACAGGAGGATGAATAATATGGCAGTTTATAGACCAGTACATGTTTCATTTTGGCAGGATTCATTTGTTTTAGACCTTACACCGGAGGAGAAGTATTTCTACTTATATTTGATGACAAACAGTAAGACGTCTCAATCAGGAATCTATGAGCTTCCACTTCGTATCATTGAAACTGATACAGGATATAACCGTGAAACTGTTATGAAGCTATTAGAACGTTTTGCTGAGTATGGAAAAATTAATTACAACCAAAAAACAAAAGAGTTGTTCTTAATCAACTGGTTGAAGTTCAATCCAATTAAAAATGTAAACATTGAAAAGTGCGTCTTAAAAGAGATTCAATCTGTGAAGGACCAGGATTTCTTAGTTGATTTCTATGAAACATGTTTGCAATTAGAACGTGAACAAGATTTCAAAATCCCTCGTATTAAGGAGTATTTATCAGTCCGTTTGGAGGGGCTTATAAGGGGCTTCCAAAACCCTAGCAAGGAAGAAGAAAAAGAAAAAGAAGAAGAAAAAGAACAACAACAAGAAGAACGCGCAGGCGCGGAAGAAGTTGTTGAGGTTAATCCAATTTCTTTTTACGAACAAAACTTCGGACTGATTACACCTTTTATTGCAGATGGTATTCATGCATGGGTAGATGATTTAAATGCAGAGCTTGTTGTAAAAGCTATGGAAATCGCTTTAGAGAAAAATACAAGAAACATGAATTACGTAAATACGATTTTAAGAGATTGGCATCTTAAGGGGTTGAAAACAATAGTGGACGTTGAAGCAGCTGATAAAGCATTTCGTACTCAGCGATTAACAAAAGCGCAACAACAGACACAAGCACCTTATCAACAAAAAGGATTATCGGAATCTACTAAAAACGTAATACAGCAGCAACAAGCATGGGAGCAAAACATTCCAACAGAAGAAGAACTTGCAGTACTTAACCAACAAAATGCGTGGTTGGCTCAATGAGTAACGATATGATTCGTAATGTAGAAGCTGAACAAAGTGTTTTAGGTAGCATTATCCAAGAAGGCGATCTAATTAAAGATTGTCAGCTAAAGGTAAAACAGTTTTCTTTACCAACACACCAAGTGATTTTTAAGGCGATGAGAGAATTAGAGGATGCCGAAGTCCCGATAGATCTTGTTGCTCTCATGGGGAAATTTGAAGACAGTTTTATGAATCAAATTGGTGGTATTGCGTTCTTTGTAAACTTAACTGAAGTTGTTCCAACGACAAAAAACTTTTCGTATCACGAAGGTTTAGTTATCGAAGCTTGGAAAATGCGACATGCTCAAGAGGTTGCTGGTAACTTATATAATCGCCTTCAGCAAGAGAGGGATATGAGTGCTATTAGTACATCAATTGATGAATTAAGCGCCATTGAAGAAACGGGTTACTCAGATGAATTTAACTTGAAAGATACGCTTGTTGATTTGTATAAGAACATGCAAATTGATGTAGGAGATTTAACCGGTATACCAACTGGTTATGACGACCTGAACAGAATGACAGCAGGGCTCCAAGAAGGTGATTTAATCATAATTGGTGCTCGTCCTTCGATGGGGAAAACGGCATTTGTATTAAACGTTGCTTTTCATGCAGCAAGTGCTCATACAGCAACAGGAATCTTTTCACTAGAGATGGGAGAAGAGCAGTTACTTAAACGTATGATTTCAAGTACCGGAAATATAGATGCTACGAAATTAAAGAATCCTAAGAAACTATGTAATTTAAAGGATTGGGAAAAGATTAGCCAAGCGATGGGATTAATTAATGATTTGCCATTAGAAATTTACGATAAAGCAAATGTCACGATGCAAGAGATTTACGCTAAGACTAGAAAGTTGAAGCGCAAATATCCGGATAAAAAGGTGTTAATCGCAATTGATTATTTGCAGCTTATTGTGGGCGACCCAAAGCATAGAGGGAACCGCATGCAAGAAATTGGTGAGATTAGTCGTAAGTTAAAATTGATGGCAAGAGAATTAAATGTATGTGTAGTGGCATTATCACAGTTAAGTCGTGCGGTAGAAAGTAGGCAAGATAAGAGACCGTTGCTATCAGATTTACGTGAGAATGGTCAAATTGAACAGGATGCGGATTTAATCGCATTCTTATACCGTGAAGATTACTATGACCGCGAGACAGAAAATAAAAACATAACGGAAATTATTTTAGCGAAACAGAGGAACGGTCCAGTTGGTGTTGTTGAACTAGCATTTATTAAAGAATTTAGTAAGTTTGTAAATTTAGAGAGAAAGTTCATCCATCAACAGGAGGCTTAATTATGTTGTTACGTCAGGAAGTAGGACGTAGAAAACTAATAATGATTCGTAAATTATTGGGGTTAGGATTAACTGAAATTAACGGACAAACACTAGATCAACTAACGTTGACGCAACTTGAAGGAATCTTATTTGCAAGCTTGCAGGTATTGGAGGGGAAAAACAATGCCAAAGCAATTAACAATTTTTGACGTGGAACCAGTTGTATCATTTGATCCTAAGAAAGCTCATATTCAACGTTTGAATTCAAAATTACGGTATGCAGATGTAGTTGTGCAAATACCTAGTCAAGCCAAAGCGATTGATGAATTAAAACCAACGACAGCACCGGATGAACGTTATGAGTTATTTGAGGGGTACGCAATGGGGATTTGGCGTTATAAACGAGCGGAGGATAAACAATTTGTGTGGGAAGAAGCAGAAGAAATGTGTAAGAGAGCACGGGATGAGAAAAAGCCGATTCCAATAAGACTCCATTTATCGCTTGAACAATCATTTGTTCCAGAAAATGTTGTGCAATATCTATAGGCAAATAAAAAAAGCTGAGATCACTCTCAACTTACTTCGACAAAGTAATTATAACATATGGGAGTGAACTTGGTGGGAATTAGAAAAGAAAATCTTGTTGAAATGACAGCTGAAATAGATCTGAAAATAAATGGAATATATATTGTTAAAAATGGTCAGGTTCAGCTAATAGAACCACCTCAAAGTGGATTTGGTGAACAATCATTTGTATATCAAAGTGGAAAAGTAATTCGGATGGAAGAGCGGAAGACGAGATTAATTTAATATTATTTTAGAAAAGAAGATTTGAGAAATAAAGTGAGATTTATAGGAAACATGTGAGCTAACTTTATGAACTTTTATTTTCAAAAAAGTATGTTTTAATTTGCGAGGATGATAGGACTGTGAAAAGGTCTATACGAATTGATATGAGGTAGAGAGTATAATCGTTTATTTTGATTGTAAAGCAATTGAATTAATGGGAGAGTATGAAACACAAGGCCCAGACAAAGTTTAACTATAATCTTTATCTGGGTTTTGTCTATGTATTTGATATTATAGAGCGTGAAAATGCTATTAGAGAAAAAAGTCAATTTGTAATGTTAATAACTTATACTACCAACTGTATAATCATTACTGTAATCTATACTTGCAGAAACCTTCTTCTTTTTGTCACCAGATATATAGCCAGATACCTCAAGCCTACTACGAGAGATATCTGTAGAAAATTCTGCTTTTGTCACTGTAATATCCCAATTTTTCTCCTTTTTAAAATACTCGATAGCGGCTTGTGATGCTTTTTCTTTCATTTCATTTTGTTCTTTTTCACTATAAGGGTGGGTAGCCTTATAAATTTGATATATAGTGCACGAACCTAAACCTAAAACAACCAATAATGTTATTAAAAGGATTTTTTTCATTTCTTATCACCTCTATCGATATTATAATAGATGTAACAACAGTTGGAAAAGAGGGAATGTTATGGCAAATGAGATTTCAGATCAAGCATATCGAGAATTAGCCAATGGAGCATATAAAAGTGATGAAAGGAAAGAAATTAATAATAAAAGAGGAAGCGAAGTGTGGGAACCAATACATCCTAAAGGAGCAAAACTCCATGATAAGGAAACTGGTTTTGATGCGACAGTATATCAAAATACAGTGACTGGTGATGTTGTTGTTGCTTATAGAGGAACGGAAGGGGGAGAATCATTAGATAGATCAGTACCTGATTTTATAACTGATGCAAGATATATTTTAATGGGGCAGAATCCCATACAAGATGGAGAGAAAATAGATCCGTATGATAAAAGTCAAGTAATAGCGGCTAACCAGTTTACGCAATCAGTATCACTTTTAGAAATAGTAAAAAAAGAATATCCTAATCAGAAGATTTCAACTACAGGTCATTCTTTAGGTGGCGCCAATGCTCAATTTGCTAGTGCAATATGCGATGTGCCCGCTGTTACTTACAGTGCTCCTGGTGTTTATGATATGCTTCCAAAGGACATACAGAAAAAAGTAGATGCAGGAGAATATAAAGGGCAAATAATTAATTATATTAATCCGAAAGACACAATTTCTGGTGGCGCTCTTAGAGAAGATAAAACACATATTGGTGATACCTATATGGTAAACTCTGATTTTAAAACAGCAAATAATGACTATGGGATGCATCAAATTGATAGGTTTTTAGATTCAATAGGAGCGAAGGATTTTCACGGGATAAAGAATTACCACGTTGATGCGTTTGGAAATATAGATAATTCTATGCTAGTAGATGCTAATACAGGTGAAAAAATATATAGATCACCTAGATTTTCAATTGGAGGTGTTGGAGAAGTTAGGGTACTCATGGAATACTTAGAAGAATCGGCAAAAAAAATGCAACAAAGTGCGGAAGAATTTCAAAATCAGATACCACGAGTAGTTTCAGAAGTAATGCAGCATCTTAGTTCAACTAAGAGTCAACGTCTGGAGAGAAGGATTGAAGAATTGTATCATTGCTTAGATCAAACCAGTAGAGTATATGCGACAAAAGCCGGGGAAGTATCAGCTTTTATTAAGAGAAAAGCCGATGAATATAAGGCAGCAGACGAAAATTTTCAAGGATTTGAGTGGTTAAAAAAATGAGACAAATGTATTTTAATGAGGAACATATAGAAGCAGCATTAGGGCGTTTAACGAATTTGATTATAGATATAAATAAAAATCAAGAGAGAGTAAATGATATTTATAATCTTATACAAGCAGGTTGGTCGCAAAATGGGGCTGGAAAGAAAGCGATTGAGGATTTGGAGTATTTACGAAAAGAACTAAATCACTCTGTGAATGAAATTGAAACAAAGAAAAAGAGGTTGAGAGATGATTGGGAGCTTATTAAAGCAGTAGACAGGAGCTATAAATAAGTACATGAAAATGTTCAGAGCCGAAAGGCTCTATTGTTTTGCTTAAAAGTTGTGTTTTAAATTTGTATAAAAATTTCATTTTGTTATAAAAAAAGACACTACAATGAGTGTCTGAATTAATTAGATTGATGTTTTTCAGTATGAGTTATTGTTTTTCTCTATTTACTTGCGCACTTAATTTAATCAATAGGTCACGATCTATGAGCAATACATCATTTGCGTGTGCTAATTTACGTGCTGGTTCTGTGAAATAGTTATTAGTTACAACCCAAGCATGTGCAGCATCGTAATATTTTTTAGCTCCAACAATTTCTTGGACAGAATGGATGCCAACTTTGTTTTTATAACGTTTTGCTTGGACGATTATTTTTTCATTATTATTCTTTAAAACTAGATCCGCTCCAAAGTCTCCGGAGCCCTTAGTAACTTCTGCCTGGTATCCAAGCGATTGATATAGTGCACTTAGGTATTGTTCAAATTGTAGACCGTTCATTTGATCAATTTCATAAATGTTAGATTGGCGAAGTTGTTCCATATAAATTTTTTGAGCTTTAGCCTGTTTTTTATACAGAAATATTAAAAAGATGATAAATAATGCAGGAATGAGCATTAATGGAGAAGTTAAAGTTTTGATTAGCATTTCGGTGGAAAATATAGACAAATTAGTACAGCTCCTTATAGTTAAATCAATATAGTTGTTAATAACATTATACAAAACTTCTTTGTTTAGAATAGATAAAAATTCAAACAAAATAATCCTTGTATAAAATTGAAGAAGAGGAGTTTTATTTTCGAAAATGGTTTTCGTATTATGTTCTGATATAGTAGAATATATGGTGTATGTAAGAGGGAGGATAATGCATGAAACAAACAGAATTAACCCCTGAGAAAATAGCAGAGATGAGCAAAAATGTTGAAGACTTGCAATCTAATATGGTTGCGATTCAAAATAATATGTTAGGAATGTTGAATAATAATATAACTATTATAATAGCAGTCGCTGGTTTGCTTTTTACTATTTTAGGGATTGTAGCAGCTTTCTTAATATATCGTATGCAACAAGATAATAAGGGATATATCAATGAAGCAAGTAAAACCATTGAGAAAGCTAATACTTCTATAGAAGTAATGAATGAAAAATATTTAGAATTAGAAGAAAAATTAGATGTGGGAAACAAAGTCTTAGATCTTCAAAAGGGAATCACATTACAGTTTGCAAAAGTTAACTTATCATTTATGGCTTTTAAAAGTCTTTATGAATTCATTTTAGAATTACATCCTTCTAAAAAAGAAGCCAAAGAATTAAATGGTTTAGAGTTAAAGTATCATCGATTGCAATCAGCTATAAAAATAGTAATTCTTTCTATAGAACAAGATGGTTCCATAGAAAAACTTCAGCAACAATATGATAGTTTATTAGAGCTAGAAGTAGATTTAAATAAGTTACAAACAGAAGCATCAGCATTGTTGAATGCTTATGAAGAAGTAGCAGCAAGCACAAAAAATAACAATTAGTCCTACTGGAAGAACCAGCGGACACTGAACTACAAAGAGCATAGGTGATATTGCTCTGTGGTTTGGTGTCCGCTTTTTTTATTTTGCTTAGAGGTGATGTGAATGAAAAAGATTCGTGATTAGCAGCAAAAGAAACAGAATAGGCAGCATAAGAAAGAAAAGTTAAGTATTCGAGATATAGAGGAATTAATGGGTATTTGTAGAGCACGATATGAGCGTGGTCACGGTGGTGCCCTTAGACAAAAATAAAAATTTGGAGGAATTAATATGAAAAAACAATTAACGTTCAAAATGCCAGTTGTAGATGGAAAGAAAACAAAACAAGCGGTTGAAGAAGTATTCGAAGTGTATCGTCAGTATTTAGCAACAATGCCAAGTGATATTTTACCTAAAGTCACACCATCGTATTCTATTATTCCTCCATCATTTACAAATGCATTTCATAGTTCTACAGAAGAAATTGCAATTGAAAGAATAGAATATGAGCAAGGGCGAAATGAATTCATGAGTTGGATTCATGACGGTGTTAATCGTTTAAAGGATGATGAACGCCGAATAATATTAGAAAGATTTATGGGAGAGCTACCAGGATATGATCCAGACATTTGGCTAGATCTCGGAGTAGGAAAAACAAAGTATTACAAATTAAAAGGACAAGCATTATTACGTTTGGCTTTCATTTTAAAAATAGAAGTGTATAAAGAGAATCATAGACAGGAAGAGGTGAAAAGTGCATGAATTTAGTTCAGCCAATTCGTGATAAAGAAGCTATTCAAGAAATTAAAGAGTTTTTTAAGGAACAGAATGAGCGTAATTACATTTTGTTCCTTTTAGGTATTAATACTGGATTACGGATTTCTGATATATTACGTCTTCGAATACGTGATGTAGAAGGCTGGAGTATCTTCATCCGGGAAAAGAAAACAAAGAAAGTTAAAGAAGTGAAGATGCCATCTGAACTAAAGAGAGCAATAAGGGAATATGCGAATGGAAGACCGAAGAATGAATTTCTTATTAAGAGTAGAAATGGTAAGAACAAACCAATTACTAGATCAATGGCCTATGTAATATTAAATCAGGCAGCAAGGGAATTTGGTTTGGAACGAATCGGTACTCATTCACTTAGAAAAACATACGGATATCATCACTATAAGCAATTTAAAGATGTAGTTGTTCTGCAGCGAATGTTGAATCATACGGATCAAAAAGAAACATTGAGATACATTGGAATAGAACAAGATACATTAAATGATTATCAAAAGAAATTTAGAATTTGAATTCATGTATCAATAAATTTGATTATTAATCTACTGTAATTGAAATATACGTTCCTTTTTGGAGTAATATAAGTTAAAATTGGTAATAAATATTGGAATGGGAGAGTATTGTATGGCGGAAGTGGAAGGTAAAAAGAATACTAAAGTAAGTATCATGGAGGGTATTTCATTAAGTATATCATTTTTGATAATTGGGATATTCGTGTATTGTAATCCCGATTACTTAGAAGGTGAGACAGCTACTTATGTAGTAAGTGGGATTTGTTTTTGTATAGCTTTCTTGGGAATTACTACGGAAATATCTAAGACAGTTGAAAATGCAAAAGATTTAGTTGTCGGAATCATTTCTGCTGGAGTGGTAATTTCTATTTGGGCAATTTTATATCATTATTTCCCAATTTGGTGGGTTAATTTAATTAGTTTATTGCTTCTAATCACAGGGGTATATGGATTGATTCTTACTGTAGTGCAATTTGGTAGCTATATCAAAATGGGAGAACATAGAAGTACTTTTGTTAGGGTTTTGATTGTTGGGAGTGAAATTATAGCTTTTGTAGCATCGATAATAACAATTTTGCAGAGTGCGGGAATAGCAATTCCATTTCTTTAATAATGAGGAAATCAAATCTTTTAAAAAGGCAGTTACTATACTGTCTTTTTATTATGGTTGAAAAAATAAAAGGAGATATGTTTTTTTATTTATAAATGAATTCGCTTCAAAAGAAAAGTGCCAAACTCGTTTTACTAGAATGCTATAAAGCTTGATAGTTCTAAGGAAAAACGAGTTGGTCTAATTCAACACAATATGGTTTGTAGTGAATTTATTTTTAAAGATTATTAAAGCTAAAACTCAAAAACTGTTCAAAAAGAGGATTTTAAATGATGGAAAATTTAATAATATACTAAAATTAGATATTTATAATTGACGATTTTTGAATATAAAAGGATAATTTAGGTAAATGATGCGGATATCGTGTCATAAATTAATGAGGAGGTTTTATTGATGACAGGTGTTTCGGTTTTAGCGTACGAAATCTTAGTAGCAATGTTTAATGAGCAAGAGAAGGAGGATTCTAACATGAAGTCATTGACACCTAGTTTTTTTAAAGTAGATTCGAAAGAATTTGCTAGTGCTGTCAATGAATTGGAGGAATGTGGATATATTACAGAATCTAATATTTCCTTCGGAGGGCAAGGGAATTTACCTTTGACTGCTTGGCTAGATAACGCGATTGTTACAAACTTAGGTGCGTTATGTGTAAAGGCAAACTCATAGTTTGAAAGTAACATTTGTGATTAAAAGCAATTTTAAATTGCAATAAAATTTTAAGTGAGGTAATTATTTTATGAGTAGAGCAGGGTACGATACAGCACAGATTTGTAAGAATGGACATGTCATTACAAATCGTTTAGAAGATAGTCCAGAGCATAGCCAAAGTTATTGCAGCAAGTGTGGTGAGGAAACCATAACATGTTGCTTGAGTTGTTCTGCGAAAATAAGAGGTAAATATCATGTTCCTGGTGTAGCAGTACTATCTACAAAACAAATGAAAGCACCAAGATTTTGTTATCAATGTGGAAATGCATATCCTTGGACAGAAAGAGCATTAAGTGCAGCTAAAGAGCTAACTGCAGAATTGGACGAACTTACAGAAGAAGAGAAAAATACGTTAAATAGAAGCATTGATGAACTGGTTCAAGAAGGACCACAAGTTGTAGTAGCAACAACAAGATTTAAAAAAATCATGAAAAAGTTGGGTGACTCATCTGTTGTAGGTGGGTTTAGAGATATCCTTGTAGATGTCGCGAGTGAGGCAGTAAAAAAGCAATTATGGTCGTAATGAATAAAACGCGAACGATTCGCGAACTTTTCACGGAGGATTTGCGAACGATTTGCGGACGAAATTAGATTTTAGACGTGTTATATTTGTATTGTGAGAAACGGCGGAAAACGTTTTTTACATTCCTTTATAATTCAAATGGATCGTTAGGACCATGGGTGATGGTTGAAGATTGGATGACGCGTTGACTTCGTGGTTCAATTATTAGAAACTAATAAAACCTGTTGTATAAACGAGGAAGGGCTTGTGCTCTTCTTTCAATCGCTGACTACGAGACATATTAGTAACTACGGGAGAGTGACGTACAGTCGGCGATTGAAAGAGGTGTAGAACCTCTTAACCAAACTGAAGTAAATATGCAGTACACGACATGACTTGTCTATTTAGTAAAAGAGCTACCACATTGGATAGGTCTTTTTGTATTTATTAGAGGTAAAACTTCACGTACCGTATTTTAATTATAAGAAAGTTTTTAGCATTGGAGGGTGAGCGGTGAAATCGAGAACAATTGTTATATGTGATAAATGTTCGGGTAGCTTTAGATTCAAACCTTTAAAAAGAAAGTTACTTAACGGAATTGAAATGTATTACATCAAGTGTAGGCATTGTGGTAAAGAAACCGTTTCTTATTACACCGATGAAAAGATTCGACAGCAACTTCAAGATAATGAAGAGAAGCGTAAAGAATTAAGAGAACGAATAATGGTTGCTGAAAGTCAGGAAGATATCAAAGGGTATGTGGAACAGATTAATCAGCTTGCTAAAAATGTTAGGAAACAAATGGATAAATTGAAAAATGACTTAGGAAAAAAAGACGAATCCAATGTATGAAGAATTCGTCTTTTTAGTATTAACCTTTAGGTGGATAAGGATCGTTTCCATGACTATCTCTTTCACGAATTTGTCCGTTTCTACCATGAATAAATAATTCGGAATTCTGATTACGAGAGATTCCACGTGCGGAATCAATAGCTTCTTGTTGAGTCCGATGTATGGAAGTAGCTTTTGAATTACCAGCACCTTTTACTTGCCATCCACCATTAGGATGGGGAGTAACATGTTGATTCTTTTTCATAGTATCACCTCCTTCCAAATAAAAGGAATTCGACAGTATTATTTAAAATTCCTTCTTTAGTATGTTGGGAAATGTCGAAAATACATGATGATAAGGAGTTGGGTCTTTGTCTTATAAACCCAAGAAGTCTTGCGCATATCCAATGTGTATTAACTTAACGACAGAACAGTATTGCGAAAAGCATAAGCAAGAAGCTACAAAGTCATATGACAAGTATCAGAGAGATAATCAAACTACAGCGTTCTATAAAAGTGTTGGGTGGAGAATAACGAGAGCGAAAGCTTTATCACGTGATTGTTATTTATGCCAACGATGTTTGAAAGATAAGAAGTTAACGCCAGCTGATATGGTTCATCACATTGTTGAAGTGAAAGAGGATTGGTCAAAGCGATTGGACATTAACAACCTTGAAAGCTTATGTAACAGTTGTCATAACAAAGTACATGGAAAGAGAGGATGAAATAAATGAAAGAGAATTATAAATCAACAACTCATATTGGAGATATGGTAGTTGGTATACAGATGGGAACGAAAGTGTTTCAAAAGAAGCTACGTGCTATTGGTAATCATGCGCATGAATTAGCTGATGAGCTTCAAAGGATTGATAAGGAAGAGGAACACAATACATTAGCAAGCTACTCGACAGATGAATTGATTGAAGAGATTAAGAGTCGTGCAATTAAAGTATCAGGATCAAGTGTTAAAGCGGTAGCAATTGATGTTTTAAAACTTGCTAAAGATATAGAATTAACCATCAAAAAAAATATTTAATAAAAAAACAACAATCCCCCCACCTTTTTATTTCTGAAGAGGTTCTTCTGGGGACCGGTGCCCCGCTTCGTGTTTCGCGCGGAAGGTCTCTTAAAGGGGGGAACCATCTGAAAACAGACCGCTTTTTTTAAAGGGTGGTTATTTTTTATCCATAAAATGTAAGTGTGGTGAGAGCATGGATGAAGATTTAAGAATAAAGTACAAGCCACCGACACATCTCAAGAAGATTGGAAAAGATACTTGGTTTCGTATTTGGAGGATTTTAGAGATGGAAGGTAAGGCTGATATTAATGATCCGATAGCAATAGAGATGATTGCTTACAGTTATCAAATGTATAAGGAAATGGCAGCACAAATAAAAAAAGATGGTCTAACTATGGACTATACCAATAAGGCGGGTGCTACCAATCGAACAAAGCATACCCTTATTCCGGAGCTTCCGAAATATATGCAGCAAACGCGCCAGTATTTAGGTGAGCTTGGTTTAACTGGCGCAAGCCGTAAGAAACTTCAAGAAGAACTAGTTAAAGAAGTTGAAGATGGTTTCGATGACTACTAAACCAGTTGATACGCATGACTATGTAACTGAATATGCGAAAAAGGTTATCAGCGGGAAGATAGTTACTAGTAAAAAAGTACGTAAGGCTTGTCAAAGGCATATTCGAGATTTACAACGCCAAGATGATGAGACATTTCCATATGAGTATAGTGTAAAAGAGGCTAATAGAGCGATTATATTCATAGAACGCTTTTGTAAACATAGCATCGGTAAGATGGCAGGTAAGCCACTTTTGCTTGAATTATGGCAGAAGTTTAATGTCGGTAGTCTTTTTGGTTGGGTAGAAAAAGAAACGGGTTATAGACGGTTTTTAGAAGCCCTCATTATGATTGCGCGTAAAAATGGTAAAAGTACTCTAGCATCAGCAATAGCTTTATATTTATTTATGAAAGATAACGAGTATGGAGCGCGTGTATATACGCTAGCAAATAAACGTGATCAAGCTAAATTGGTATTTGAAGAAGCTAAGCGAATGGTTAAACAGTCACCGGCATTAAGGCGAAGGGTAAGGATAATACGAGATAAGCTGTATTACAATGCTATGAACTCTGAGCTGGAACCACTTGCTAGTGATTCAAAGAAACAAGATGGTTTAAATACACATGGAGCAATCTTTGATGAAATTCATGAGTATAAAGATCGTAAGTTAATAAATGTTATTCAATCATCTTATGATGCCCGTACACAACCACTTATTTTGCATATTACGACAGCTGGTTTTGTTCTCGATGGACCATTGATGAAGTTTTATGAAGTGGCAGATAAAATGTTAAACGAAACGGTCGAGCATGATCGTTTTTTTGCATTTATTGCAGAGATTGATCCGGAAGATGATTGGAAAGATGAGGAGTGTTGGGTTAAAGCAAATCCAAACATAGATGTTACAATCACTCTTGAAAAATTAAGAGAAGCTTATAAAACATACGTTTTAAACAATGAAGTTAATGAGTTCAAGACGAAGCGTCTTAATTTATTTGTAAATGCCGCTGAGAAATGGCTTGAATGGGATGTAATTAAGAAAAATTATGAAAAAGAATATGATCTTGACGTTCTTGAAGGTTGTATGTGTATCGGTGGTGCGGACTTATCTGAAACGACGGATTTAACAAGTTCCTTTTTAGAATTCCCACAAAAGGATGGTTCAGTGAAGTGTATTCATCATAGTTTTATCCCAGAGGCTAAATTGCTAAATAGTGAGGATAGAGCGAATTATGAACTATGGGTCGAAAAAGGATATTTAACGGTTATTCCAGGAGAAGTAATTGACTATGATTTTGTTACAAATTGGTTTGTGAGAATGTCTGAAAAGTACCATATTCAAGAAGTTTGCTATGATCCATTTAACGCAGCACAGTGGTTTACCCAGATGCAAAATTTAGGATTCGAAATGGTTAAGGTCCAACAAGGATTTAAGTCAATGAATTTATCAATGAAGGATTTTGAACGTTTATTATTGCAAGGGAAAGTTAATTTTAATGGTGATTTGATGTTTAGGTGGTACATGAGTAACGTTAAAACGCAAAAGGATAGTACCGGGAACATAAAGCCCGTAAAAGCAAATAAATATTCAAGGATTGATGGTGTTGCAGCGGCATTAACGGCACATTTTAGAGCCATGATTTATTTACAAAACATGCCTCAAGAATCGAATCTCGAATTATGGACTTTTGATGATTAGAGGAGGTGAGAAAATGAATTTTTTGCAAGGATGAGAAGAAGGAGACAGCCAACGGAAGAACGAGCGAAAGAACAATTTAGTAATTTTGTAAAGTGGTTTGAACCTTTTAATATTTTTCGAAAAAGAACAGATATTACTTTAGCAAATAATGAAACTATCTTTTCAGCTATTACGCGTCTTTCTAATTCTATAGCAAGTATGCCTTTAAAGCTCTATCATAGCTATGTTCCTGTTGATAGCGACCTAGGAGACATGATTTCTAATACTCCCAATGGAAATTCTACAAGCTTAGATTTTATAAGAACGATGGAAGTTTTGCGAAACTCAACGGGGAATGCTTATGCATTAAAAAGGTATAACTCTTTATACCAAGTAGAAGCTCTAGATATTCTAGATTCATCAAGGGTGGAACCCGTGATTGAGAAAGATACAATGGCTCTATATTATTGTATTGATACGGAGAATGGGCAATATTACGTACATAATATGGACATTATTCATGTGAAACATATTCATGGTTTTGGTTGGAAGGGCATTAGTCCAATTGATGTATTAAGAAATAGTATTGATTACGATGACAAAATTAAAGAATTTAGTTTGGAACAACTGGAGAATGGTGTAAAGGCTAATTTTATCTTAGAGGTTGCATCAATTTTAGATGAAAAGAAAAAAGAAGTGGCATTTAATTTGTTCCGTGATTTTTATAAAAAGAATACTGGTGTTTTAATAGAAGATCAAAGTATGAAGATAAGAGAAGTAAAAAATCGTGATTTTATTGATCCAAAAGTATTTGAAGTAGAAAAAATTACACGTAATCGTATTGCCGCTGTATTTAATATGCCACCACATATGGTTGGGGTATTAGAGAATGTAAATAATTCAAGTTCAGAACAAATGGCCCTGGAATTCATCATGCATACATTATTACCAATTGTAAGAATGTATGAGCAAGAATTTGATAGAAAGTTATTAACCGCTGAACAACGAAGAAAAGGCTATAGTCATAAATTTAATATGAATGGTATTCTCCGCGCTGATATGAAAACACGCGGAGATTTTTATTTTAAAGGTGTTAGATCTGGTTATATGACTCCAAATGAAGCGAGGATGCACGAGGAAAAAGCACCGATGCCAGGTGGAGATAAATTGTTTGTTAGTCGTGACTTAGTTCCTATTGATAGTCCAGAACTTTTTAAAGGAGGTGAATAAAGAATGAAGGGAAAAAAAAGAAGCCAATCAGTAGAACAGGACATTGTAGCTGATGATTATGAAAAACGGACATTTTCTCTTAAAGTAAAGAACGTACAAATACAGAAACGTGATAATCAAGGTCAGCAATCTGAAGTGTTAACTGGATATGCGGCTGTATTTGACCAATTTACAGAACTCACAGATTGGTGGGGGGATGTTTTTTATGAAAAGTTAACCCAGGATTCAATGAACAATACTTTGGCTGATGGACATAAGATTTTTGCTCTATTTAATCATAGCTGGCGTGATTTATTAGGTTCAACTGGAGATAATTTGACTTTAGAGATTCGAGAGGACGGTTTATATTTTGAACTTGTGCCTAAGAATTTTGAATTTGACCGTAGAGTTGTGGAAATGACAAGAAGTGGAACGATTGGAGGGTGTTCAATCGGTTTTAGCATTTTTGATCAGGAATGGGAAGAGCGAGATGGAGAATGGTTCCGAATTATTAAAGAGATTTCATTATACGAAATTACATTCACTCCAATTCCAGCTTATCCTCAAACCTCAATTCAAGTAGATTTGCGCAAGGTGGAAAGTGGAGAATTTGAGGAACGAAGTGCAGCTAATCAAGTTCCAAAGCCAAAAGAACCAACGCAAACTATTTCGGATGAAGAAAGACAATCGTTATTAAGTGATGTAAATACAACTTTAAAAGATTTTGAAAAATATAAGAAATAACAGGAGGAATAAGATATGAAAATTGAAAGTAAATTCCCATTCCGAGTTGGGTTACAGTTTTTTGCAGCACGTTCTAAAACAATGATGGATATGAAACGTGATTTACAGATGTTAGGTGAAGAAGTTGTAAACGCAAGTGAGGCATTAAGATCTAAATTAACGGATGCAACGATTACATCTGAAGAGTTAGCAGATTTAAAGAGAGCAAAGTCATTCGCACAGGAAAGATTTGATGCAGCAGAAGCTGAATATAAAGAAATGGAGCAAGAGCAGCGTTCTAGGCTTCAAAGGCAAGAGCCTATTTTAGCAGCCGAAAACAATGAAGAACGCATGATTGCGGCGAAAGCAGAATACTATCGTTCTATTTTAACAGGACAATCCGTTAGTGAGGAAACAAGAAACCTATTAGGAGCAAAACAAGCAACATCAACTGGTGGAGAAAAATTCTTACCAACAACACTATCTAATCAGATTGTATCTGAACCAAAACAAAAGAATCCGCTTCGCCCAAAAATGACATTAACTAATATTAAGGGGCTAGAGCGTCCGAAAATTAGTTTTGAGCTGGATGATGATGATTTCGTTACTGATGAAGAGACAGCAAAAGAATTGGAAGTCACAGGGGATAAAGTTTCGTTTGGCCGTTATAAAGTGAAAGTTAAAGCGCGTATTTCTGATTCTGTTATTCATGGAAGTGATTTGGATTTAGTAACAGAAGTTGAATCAGCGCTTCAAGCGGCGCTTGCAGTGAAAGAAAAACGTTTAACATTTGCAGAATCTCCTAAAAAGGGCACTGAGCATATGTCATTATATGAGCCAGGTAAAATTAAAGCTGTCACTGGTGGAAATATGATTGAAGCAATTATTAATGCTTTAGGTGATCTAGGTGATGATTATCAAGAAAATGTAAGTGTAACAATGCGTCGTCAAGATTATTATGCATCACTAAAAGAATTAGCAAATGGATCTACTGATTTATATAAATTACAGCCAGAAGAAGTAATTGGAGCACCAGTTACATTCTGTGAGCTTGCTAAGTCTCCTGTTATTGGTGATTTTACTTTCTTACATGGTAACTATGATGGTGGTGTAATTTACGATGCTGATAAAGATGTAGATAAAGGTGAATATATCTTTGTATTAACAGCTTGGTATGATCAGCATAAAGTACTGAGTTCGGCGTTCCGAATTACAGAAGTAAAACCTACACCCTAAGGACCCCCAAGAAATTGGGGAGTCTAAAGGAAGTGGTGATGTAACGAATGCAGAACCAGCAAAAGCAAGAACTAGAGCAAGTAAAACTATATCTAAGGATTGATGGCGATGAGGATGACATAAACCTCATCTCTTTTATTAATGCAGCACATCTATATTTGCGGAATGCAGGTGTTTCTTGTAAAAGTAATGATTTGTATGATCTTGCAGTGAAAATTTATGTTTCTTTACACTATGATGATATGTCAAAGGCGCAAACTGAAAAGCTAGAAAGGTCATTGGAAAGCATTATCGTTCAGTTAAAGTATGAGGTGGATTTATGAGTGCGTTAAAGAAAAATAAACGTATTATCTTACAGAAAAAATCATCTGATTATGAAACAGACGAAGAAGGAAATCCACTTGAACCATGGCAAGATGTAGTAAAAGTTTGGGCGGTAGTTAATCCCCTAAGAGGACGCGAATTTTGGCAAGCGGCATCAGTTAATGCTGAAAATACCATTAGAGTAGAAATTCGATATCGAAAAGGGATAACGAGTGATATGCGAATTTTGTATGGTGAGCGTATTTTAGAAATTACTAATGTCATAGATGTTGAAGAAAAGCATAAGGAAATGCACTTAATGTGTAAAGAGGTGTTAGACAATGGCTAACATGGAATTACAGGGCATGACAGAGTTAATGCTTAAGGTTCAACAAATGGGGCGAAAAGGAGCATCAGCGCAAACTAAAGCTGTAAAAGCTGGTGGTAAAGTCTTTCAAGAAGGTTTTTCATCACATGAATCACCAAGAAGTAAAGTCCCACGTAAAGCGACACTCAAACAATCTTGGAGAACTGGTGAACACGGAGCGGATAACGCAAAAATTAGTGCTGTTAAAAGTAAAGAGGGCGTTAAATATGTTAATGTTGGCTGGTTAAAAGGAGATAATTCTCCCTTTTTTTATATGAAATTTCAAAACTGGGGGACTAGCAAGATGCCACATCCACCGAAAAAAGGATTTGCTGAAAAAATAGTTATGGCAAAAGAAAGAGAGTCCCTAAGAGCGATGAGGAATGTATTAAAGCGGGAGTTGATGCTATGAGGGATTTAATGAAAGAAATTAAACAAGGTCTTGAAAATAATAAAGAACTTGTTGATCTATTAGGTGGTAAGAGGATAGGACATCTCATATTTAATGGGGATAAAAATAACCCTTATATCACATTTTCAGAAGTAAATAACCAAGATGGTGATTTTGCTGATGATAGGGCTTATAACAGTGATTTGTTATACCAAATTGATATTTGGTCAAAGAAGCCAATTACAAATAAATACAAAACAGAAGTCGATAGAGTAATGAAATCTATCGACTTTTCTCGTTTTTCTACAGCAGATCTGTACGAGGACGATACAAAAATCTATCACTTTGGTATGAGATATCGTGCCAAAATTAGTTTAAATGAGGAGGAATAGAGTATGAGTGGAATTCCAGTAGGATTTCGTGATTTGCATTGGGCGGAGTTATTAAAAGATGATGAAACGGGTGTTGAATACGATGAACCAATTAAGATTGCTGGAGCAATCGAAGGGAAAACATCACCAAAATCAGAAACGGTTAAATTAGATGCGGATGACGGAACTTTTGCAGCTAATTCTAAGGTCAGTGGAGCGGACGTTGAGTTTAACGTTGCCGATTTACCATTATCGGTATATGCAAGAATTTTAGGGAAAACAGTAGTTAAAGGACAAGTCCTTGATAAAACAACTGACTCAGCACCATATGGTGCGATTATGTATCGTATGGCGAAAGATAATGGGAAGTCTCGTTTTAGTGTGTTATATAAAGTGAAGTTTGAACAACCAGATGAGGAAGCGAAAACTAGTGGTGAAAAAATGGAATATCAAACAGCGAAAATTAAAGGTACATCAGTGAATCGTCAATTTGATAATGCTTGGAGAAATCGCCTTGACGAAGATGAAAAAGACTTTGATCAACAAGTAGCGGAAAATTGGTTCAAAGCGGTTCCGAAGTCACCTGAAGAAACAGTGCAACCATCTAACGCACTAGCTAAAAAAGACTAATAGGAAATTCCTATCGGTCTTTTTTCTTATAAAAATACTAAATAGTGAGGGATTCATATGGAAGAACCAATTTTAAAATTAAGACAAGCTGATGGTAATTTAAGAGCATTTTATTTACCGGGTTTCATATCTGGATTAGTAGCGAGAAATGCTTCTGAATTAGCGGATAAACTAAAAGAAGACAATGTACCATTTGAATTAATTGAACAAGGCGCTCAATTTGTTTCAGATGTTTATGAAAATAAATTTACAAGTGATGAATTTTTAACAGGAACACACTCGCAATATTTGGCAGTAGTTATTTTTGCGGTTTGTCAGTCTGTTTTAGGGAAAGTGGCTGAGGCAGCAAACCTACTTGAAAGTGTATATACAGTACATACTAAAAAAAAGAATCCTCGCCCGAGAAACAAACGGAAGAACAGGCCACATACTCAGAAGCCATAATGGATCTATACAATATGCTAGAGGAACATCATGGGCTAAAGCAAAATGAAATAGATGAAATTGATATTGTTTATTTCATGCGGCGTATGGCTAGAAAGAAACAAAATGATGAACCTAAGCTAGCGACGGCAGAACAAGTACCTTGGTTGTAAGGGAGGTGGTAGCTTGTCACAAGATATGGAGTTAGGCGTTAAGGTCTCGATGGACTTGCGGAACTTTGATTCCGGTGTAGCTGGTATGAATCGGAAATTAAAAATGGTAGATTCAGAGTTTAAAGCAGCAAGTGAAGAGGCGAAACGTTATGGTGATTCAGTATCACAACTAAGAACAAAAATGGATTATCTAACACAAAAGTTAGATATCCAAAAGCAAAAAGTATCTCATTTTAGTCAAGAAATTGAGAAATTAAGAAATAAACAGCAACAATTACGTACTTCCAGTGAAAATTTAGCTGGAAAGATGCAACGTTTAGAAAGAGGGTATAAACAAAGTGCTCAAGCAACTGGTAAAAACTCTGAACAAACAAAACGTTTAAAGCAAGAATTAGATAGTGTTAAAGCTCAGTACACAGAGAATATTCAAAGCTTAAGTCGAGTCAATGCAGCAATTGAAAAGAATGCTACCAACCTAAATAGGGCAAGGGAAGCTGAAGCGAGACTTAAGAATCAAATTCATCAAACGAATGAAGCTTTAGAGAGACAAACTTCTCTTTTTCATAGAGCTGGAGAAAGAATGCGCTCAATCGGGACCCGAATGCAAGATGTCGGGGCTACGATGGGCGCTTCTTTTATGGCTGGAGCTACAACTCTTGGATATGCTCTTGGAAAAACAATTACAACGGCAGCTGATTTTGAATCAGCAATGTCACGTGTAGCGGCTTTATCTGGTGCATCAGATGCTGAATTAAAAAAGTTAACGCAAACGGCGAGAGATCTTGGAGCTTCAACATCTTTTAGTGCAAGTCAAGCAGCAGAAGGTATGCAATATTTAGCGATGGCTGGTTTCAAAACAAATGATGTTATTGTAGCGATGCCAGGATTATTAGATCTTGCAGCAAGTGGTCAAATGGACCTTGGGGCAGCGGCGGATATTACATCAAATATTATGTCTGGTTTTGGAATCGCAGCACAAGATGCAGGAAGGGTAGCAGATGTATTAGCGAAGGCAAGTACAAATGCAAATACAGATGTTGCTCAATTAGGTGAGGCAATGGTTTATCTTGCTCCAGTATCTAAATCATTAGGATGGTCACTTGAAGAAGCGACGGCGGCCGTTATGGCAATGAGTGATGCAGGTATTCAAGGGGCTCAAGCCGGGGCAGCATTCTCAACTTCTATGGGACGTTTAGCTAAACCGACTGGCGAAATGGAAAAAACAATGAAGAAGCTAAAAATAGAAATATTTGATGCTAATGGAAAAATGAAATCCATGCCAGGTGTGATTAAAAAACTGGAAAAAGCAACTCGCGGAATGACGGATCAGCAAAAATCAGCTACTTTAACAACTATTTTTGGAGCTGAAGCGTATAAGCACTGGGCGGTATTAATTGATAAATCATCAGATGCTTTAGCTAGTAATACAGATATGCTTAAAAAGAGTGCTGGCACAGCAAAAGAGATTGCAGCTAAACAGCTAGATAATTTAAAAGGTAAGATAGTAATCTTACAATCTTCTATCGAGGGCGCATCTATAACGATTGGTCATGCATTAATACCAGCGATTGATGCAATTGCTTCTGGCGTACAAAGTGCTGTTGATTGGTTTAATAACCTTGATGAAGGTACTCAGCAAATGATTGCAACGGGCGCCGCGTTGACTGTCGGGATAATGGGGATCGTTGGTGTGTTAGGACTTATGTCTATGGCTGTTGGAGCGTTATTAGCTAATCCGGTTGTTATCGCAATTGCAGCAGCGACAGGAGCCGTGGCAGGTCTAAGTTTAGCTGTAATAAAACTTATGGATGATACAAAAAAGGCTGATAATGATGCACGTAATTTTGGCGATGGTGTTTCAGAAGGTACAAAAAAAGCAGCATCTGGTTATGTGAAAATGCGTGATCAAGCACTTGTTGCGTTAAATGATTTGGCTTTTTCTACAGGAGAAAAATCTAAAGAAGCTGTACAAAAGGCACATGAGGAATTTGCTAAATTAACCGATGAAGCAATAAAAGCGTTAGAGAAAGATAAAGCAAAATTCAATAATTTCATGGGTAAGTTCTTTGGAGATGCAGCTGACGAGGGAACAAAAAAACTTAGTGAACGTATTAGAGCTAAAGCAAATGAATACTACGCTCAACAAGAAGAAGCAATTCGTAATGCTGATAAAACGATGCATGATCTAATTAATAAGTATGGAAATAATCTATTTGATATGTCAGAGAAAGATTTCCAGCGCTATACGGCAGCATGGCAAGCGTTTGATAAATCAACAGCTACATCAGTTTCTAAATCGATTGGAGAATTAAAAAAAGTAAACGATGCTTTTAATAAAATCGATAAAGGTGTCTCGTTAGAACAAGCACAGAAGCATGTTGTTGAATTAACCAATTCTACTACGAAATCTCTGTCAGAGATCTCAAAGGCTAGGGATAAAGATGTAGACAATGCGAAAAAATATGCTAAACAAATTGGACTCCAAGGTCAAGAAGAGACCGCATTTATTGATCAAGTAAAGCGTAAGTACGGAGAACAAGAGGTCGCTGTACGAGAAAATTATTTTACAAAGATGAATAAAATTCGCGATGTACTTGGTGCAAAACAGTCTGAAATTGATTTTGAAGGGAAAATGACTAAAGCTGAGAAGGACCGTTTCGATGCATTTTTAGCAAGCACAGGAAGCGTATCTTCTGGATTTGAAGATTTGTATGATAAGAACAATAAATTCTTTGATAAATTAAAAAATAACTTCGATAAATCAGTATCTGATTGGACGAAATATGAAGAAAGTGTAAAACGTTTTGGAGACGCTTTACCAGAGTCTTTAAATAAGTTTTACGATACTTTAAAGTCTGGTGGAGAAAAGGCGAAAATAGCAACTGAATTGATTGCTATTGAAATGGAGAATGGGGTCAAAGCAGTAGACCTTGGGCCAGCAGGTAAAGTGAAAGTTGACGAGTTCATAGCAGGAGTGCAAAACGGGACTTACAACATAGAGCATGTAGCTATTGCTACAATTAATCAAATGCGAGATACATTTGGTCAGCAGAGTTTGACACAAGAAGGTATAGATACAATGAAATCTTATGTGGATGGACTTCGTGAAATTGACAACGTAAAAGAAATCGCAAAAAATTTAAAGTTAGATCTTCAAAGTGAAACGAAAATTGATCTTGGGCCATATGGACAACATACAGCTCAAACTTTTGCCGACGGGTTAAAAGATGGAAGTATGGGGATTGATTCAGTATATATCTATTTTCAACAGAAATTAAAAGGTGTTACACAAGTTGACTTGAACCAAGAAGGACGCCAAACGATAGCAACATTAAAAACTGGTCTTCAAAATGGATTTTTAGATATAAATCAAGTTTTGGAAAAATTCAAGTTAGACGTTAAATCGGATGTGAAAGTAGACGTAAAAGGTGAAGGACAATTCACCGTTCAAACTCTTGCTGAGGGATTATCCGGTGGACAAATTAATGTTGATACCGCAATTCAGGCGATTAAAGGTCTTGTAGAGCAAGGGGCAACTATTGATCTAACTGAAAAAGGAAAGCAAACATCACAAACACAGGCTGATGGTATGCAACAAAATCAACAAGCACCATTTGCAGTAGCTGAGCAAACAAAACAAGGTATAGAAAATACACTCGGAGCCACTAGTGATGGTAACGGTGGTCCTAAATCTATGTTAGATATGTATAATGGCATACTTGGTAATCAAGCTCTTGTAAATCAACAGGCGGATGCAACAAAGAATAATATCCAAAGTACACTTGGAAGTACAACAGATGGTAATGGTGGCTCTAATTCAGTTAATATGATGCATGGAAATATGATTAATACACAAGGACTTGTATTCAATCAAGCTGGATTTATTAATAGTAATGTCCAAGGCACTTTAGGAAGTACAACAGATGGCGATGGTGGTTCGAAAGCTGGGGGCATGATGGCTGGAGGCCTAGGTTCGCAACAAGGTAATGTACAAGGAAATGCTGTAGGACTAGCAAACTCAGCAACTGGTGGGATGAATACAGTAAATGGCCGTGATCCAGGTATAAAAGGTGGAACAGAGTTTGCGAGAGGAGCCTTGAGTCAAGAAGGTAACGTGCAGTCTTCCGGTAAACAAATAGCGGAATCAGGAAAGAATGGTATGAGTAGTGTTTCAACGAATTCGGCTGGAATGAATTTTATTTCTGGATTTATTACTGGTATGCAAAATAAAGAAGGACCTTTAATGAGTGCAGCTAGAGGTCTAGGTAATATGGCACTTGGTGCTATGAAACGTGCGTTAGACATTCGCTCACCATCTCGTAGAGCAAAGTCTGAAGTTGGTGAAATGGTCGGAGAAGGTGTTATTTTAGGGCAAGAGAATAAAATTCCAGCATTGAAAAAAGTAGCACAAAGAATGGCTGATGCATCTATACCTAAAGTAAACCCGAGTGATATTTCACGTGCCACAAGTTACCTAAAAAATTCTACTAGTAATGTAAGTACTGGAGATAGTTATCAATCTAGTAACTCGCCTTCATCAAGAAAGGGAGCTTCATTTGGAAGTATGCCAATGCAACGGAGTACTCCAATTCAATTAGTAATAAATGATCAAGTTCTCGGGGAGGCAGTTGTTCCTTGGGTGGATCTTGCTCAAGGACAGCGAGTAAATACAACATTATTCTTTTCGGGGGCGAGATGATGCACTTAACAATAATAAGAAAAAATGGGAAACGATATAAGTTGTCTCAAGAAACCGGATATCATGTTTTATATTTTCGTCCGGATTCTATAAAAGTGAATTCTATATCAGATAAAGTAGATGGGAGACCTGGTGCTGTTAGTTCTGGTATAGAAGTTGAAGGCAGGATGATTCGAACATCAATTGTTTTTGAAGCATATGACTTTCCAGATTATGCATTAAAACGAAATGAATTCTTTCAAATTCTTGATTCGAGAGAAGATTTTTATGTGATATATAGTGAAGAACCGGGAAAACGTTGGCTAGTAAGGGCTAATCAATTTACTCCTGAACCTTTAACTCGAGTGTGGGGACAATGTGATATCATTCTTGAATCTGATTTTCCATATGCAGAATCCATCGGTACCACGATGGATTCTTTTACTTTTAATTCAAACCTCTGGCAAATAGGCCAGGGCTTAATCGCAGAAGATACAAAGTATGTACACAATACTACGTCTTTCCGGATTTATAATGCTGGTGATGTGTTAATAGATCCTAAGTTCATGCCATTAAAAATAAAGTATAAAGGCAAGTCTAACAATCTATCTATAAAAAATGTTACTACTGGTGACCTTTGGAGTTACACAGGTAGCACAACAACAGAGCGTGATGTTATTACTCTAGATGGTGTCAAAGCATATCGAAATGTGCTAGGAAGTATTTTTAAAAATACGAATTGGGGACTAATCACATTAAAGTCTGGATGGAATGACCTTGTGTTAACTGGTACAACAGGTGATTTTAAAATAGAATTCGATTTTCGTTTCTATTATTTGTAGGTGAAGAGAAATGTTAGTAGTGAAAGGTATTAATCAACAAGAAGAAATGCTAGCAGATTATAAAGAGGTGAAGAGAAAGAGACGTGTGAATGGCGAACACTCTCTTTCTTTTTATTTATTGAATACTCCTAATGTGAAACACGCTTATCATTTGGTAGATAAGCGTGCGAGCATTATGGATAAAACTGATGAGTATATCGCATTGGGCATTAGTAAACGAGGTCATTATGGAAAGGTCATAACAGCACCGCATATCTTCTTTGATGACATGATGGATTGGAAGTATGAACTATATAACGGATACGCCAATTTTAAGCAGTGTATGGATTTCATTTTTAATGGGACAGGCTGGAAATATGTTAATCAAGGAGCGTTTGCAGCAACGAAATTTGAAAACTTTGGTGATGACACACGGTCAGCGCTTTTACAAAAGGCTTTAAATCGTTATGAAGCTGAGATGGAAATTAGTTATTCATCTAAAACAGTTACATTTAAAAATCAAATCGGAAAAGAAACTGATGCGCAGTTCCGTTATGGCCATAATCTTAAAACGTTTGAAGAAGATACGGATATGTCTAACTTTGCAACGGTCATCCGTGGGTATGGTAAAAATCATAACGGACAAGAAATTATGGTTGAATATGTATCACCGATGGCTAAAATTTATGGGCGTATTCATCAGAAACCAATTCGTGATGAGCGATTTAAATCGAAAGAAACACTATTAGAAAAATGTAAAAAGGAAATTAATGATGTACCGGATACAAGGTTTAAGGTAAGCATTGTTAGTTTAATAGAAAATGGCTTATCGCCACTTCATAAGTTTGACTTAGGTGACTATGTATATATGTTATATGAAGAAGCTGATGTGAAAGTGAAAATTCGTGTCATCGAAATTGAGGATGACCCAACAGATCCAACTAAAGCGCCGATAGTTGAATTATCAACTTTTAAAGAATTAAAAACGGCGAGTGCCGTTCAAGCGCAATTTAAACAAACACAGAAACAAGTGCAGCAACTTATGGATGACGGTGGTAATTTAAATCTAGCGTTAAAACGTCTATACATGAATACCGAAACATTTGCTGATAACACTGGCGTTTGGTATATAGATCCAGAAGATAAAAACAGATACGTCCATATTGGTGCAGGAGGCCTCGATGTTCATCGTGGTCTTATTCGCGTTGAAAGAGAAGATGGTTTTGCAACAATTATTGGCGGTGCTATACAGTATGGGTTTGATATCGCAGGACATTATCCTCCATATCGGGGGATTCATGTAGTAGAAGATGGTTGGTGGTTAACGTCTACCCATGATGTCTTAGATAGTTGCCAATTTTACACCTTTGAACACAAAACAAGATATGTAAAATTAAAGGCACAGATTTTCACTGAAGAAGGCGGAGAAGTTGAAATCGCAATGGTTTCTGCCGATAGTGGTCAACAAATCATGAATAAAGTTTCATCTAAACAGACTAGCGCACCATCACAAAACGATGATGTGGATCTTGTTTATGATTTAGGTGTTCCAAATGGTGAACTTAAAAGTTTTTATTTCCGCATGAGAAATAAGGTCAAAGGAAAGAAAGCATATACGCGTGTGTTTCGCGTGTGGTTAGAAGGTTAATAGAGAAGTATTAAAAAACGAATTTTATATAAAAACAAACTTTAGGAGGAATTATTTATGAAATCAGTTCAAATTTACTTAGGGAAACCTCAAACAAACAAATTAGTAGTATATGATGTGCAACAAAATCAACAAATTACTGTAAAACAACTCATCTTCAATAATGCATTAGAAACTGAACAAACAGTAACATTGACACTTAATACGATTGATATTATGACTGTTAAATTGAAACCTGGGGACAATGTACGCGATACATTTATTGTTCTAAATTCCGGAGATAAACTACTAATTCAACAGGAAACAGAAAATGCAGTAAATGTAATGATTAACGGAACTACAGAATCAACAACTCAATATTAAATAGGGAGCCTTTTTGGCTCTCTTTTCTTTATATAAAAATCATGCCGAACAACAATGTTAAAGAAAAGATAGGTGATGTAAATGCCAATGAATTTAGATCGATGGGGCAATGATTTGTATGACAGACGATTACGTAATGAAACCAATAAGAACTGGGATAAAATTGAAGGTTCCTACAACAATATCGAAAAAAACAGTAGCAAAGCGACATTAGATGCTACGGCAGCAATAACAAAAGCAAATACAGCTAATGAATTATCTAAAAGTGTACAAGAACAACTAAATAAAGTAACCATTCAAGGCGATTCTTCAGTTGAAGCAGCGCAAGCACGTGTATCACTAAACGGAACTACTTTTAATGTCCTAAATGATAGATTGAATTACATGGAAGCCAGTAATCCTGAAACAGGAATTATCGCCTTTACACACGATGATGGGTTTTTTGAAGATCGTTTAACATATAGCATTTTTAAAGAATACGGTCTTCCTTGCACTTTCGCTCTTATTAAAGACAGGGTATTTAGTTATAACTACATCGACTACTATCGCCAATACCAACAAGATGGATTCACTATTATGTCACACAGTTGCACTCATCAAGATATGAGTACAGAAGTAATGTCATTACAAGAAGCAGAATATGAAATTTCTAATAGTGCTAATTGTTTTGGTAAATTTGGATTAAGTGTAAATGGATGGGTAACTCCAAACAGTACACTTAATGATAAATATTTAGATTTAATTAAAGCGAACTATGATTATGCGGTTACAAGATTCAATGGGACCTTAGGTGCCGACGCTATAGGGCATATAAAAAAGTCACATGATCCGTATAAATTGTATCGTTACAGTTTAACTCATAATCGCCTAGATAGAATCAAAAAGGCAATTGATAATTGTATTAAAGAACGTGGGTTACTGTTATTTTACGATCATCGTACTGGAGCTGGTTCCGGTCATGTGGAAGAAGCAAAATTAAGAGAGATATTAGCCTATGCAAAATCTAAAGTAGAAAGCAAAGAATGTCGTGTACTCAATATGAACGATGCAATTAGTTCATTCTTTGGAAAACAATTAATTGATAAAACAAAAGGAAGTGCAACAATTAATGTTTCGCCAAGTTTATTTGATAATACAGGGGCAGTATTAACGGAGAAAAAGTGGTTTTTTTCAAAACATGGTAATAATATAGGAGAAACCTACAAAATAGTATCGTTGAACAATGAAAATATCGGTATGGTTGAGTATTATGGGATGATACCAAAAGGAAAAGGGAATAGCTTACAAACAAAATTACCACTAAATAATATAAATATGAATAACATCGAAAGTCAAAATGTGTATTTCGCACAAGATGTTTGGGTAGATGGTGATATTTCAAAAGCAAAATTTACTTTTGAAGTAAGGTTCTATGCTAGAGATGGAAGTTATGACGGTACCCACGTTCATAAAATTAATGTAGGTAATAAACGAATGAGATTCGAGTCTATTTCAACTCCTTATAAGTTAATAGATTTTAGTTACGCCATGGTATATCTTCGATTTGAATCTTTAGAAAACATCGAATCGACATTTAAATTTTATCTAGGGAAACCTGTTATTTCTTTTGGGATTCCTAAGGAAGATCTTACTCCTGTACAGGAAACGCCAAGTTTAGATAATAAAGAAATAAGGTTATCTCTTGATGCAAGTACGCCGTTAGGAATACCTTGGTCCCCAAGAACTTGGACTAGTTATTCGCTACCAACATATGAAAATGGTTATTTAAAAAGCTCTTCGAATGCCACTTTTGAAGTGAAGGTAAGCGGGTTCTACAATATTAATTTCAACGCACATTTTAATGTAGTTGAATCTGGTTCACCGAATGCTTTTTCTCGCATGGTTTTTGATATTGGTAAAAGTGGATTTGGACCAAATGCAGCAGAAAGAAGTATTTGTTATTTCAGGCCGCCGGATGACCGTTTTTCTGTTCAAACAAATCATCTATTGTATTTAGAAAAAGGAGAAAAGATTTATATTCGGGGGTTTTATGATGACACGATAGGGACATGTACTGAGTATAAAGAAAAGGCGACTGTAAGTGTAATGTATATGGGGTTTAAACTTTAATGAATCTATTTGAAGTAGGGTAAGTTATCATTGCAAAAGCTCCAAGGATTAAGATTAATAAAAAGTGATTTAAAAAACGTTACTCTTGATGTCCGTTAAATCACTAAGTCAAATTAATCCTGTGAATCAGCGTCGCCATGATTATTGCCGTCTGAATAATCATGAGCGCTTTTCATAGATGCTGTAATAAATGCGGTTGTCATCACGGCATTCATCCAATTTGCTTCAGCATCATTAGCATTTGTTCCTGGGATGCTTTGATTACCATTTTCTTGTGTTGAGGAATGGGTTTTTAATTCTTTTTCAATAAATTTGTTAGGTTGTTTCTTTCTACCAAAAATCTTCATGAATACTTGTATTATAAAACATGCAATGAAGACTACTAGAAGAAAGAAAAAAAGACCTAAGGATAGATTAATTATATCTTCCATGCTTATACCCGCTTTCTAAATCATTAAATGAAATGGAATTTTATGTTTTTTATATTAGTATGCCGGTCATTAAAGTAGTTGTACTATTAAAAGATAACAAAAAAATATTTAATTGTAAAAAATCAAAGGATACAAGGGATATGAGTTTTCAAAAGTTGGTGGTTTGAAAAAGTATTTCATTATTATTTGAACAATGATAAGATTGCTAGGGACAATATATGTTGATTTTATAATTAGGGAGATATGGTTAATAATGGTTAAGCAAATAGCTATTTTAGGTTCTTGTGTTACAAGGGATAATTTCAATTCCCTTTTCAACAAAAATTACAAAATATTTTTTGATGTTGTGGCATATCATCATCAATCTTCTGTACTGAGTCTTATGTCAAAGCCACTTCCTTTTCTAGAAGGGGAAGACTTGACGGGGTTAAGGGATTTTGATAAATGGCATTTAAGGTCAGAACTAAGTAAAGAATTTTTAGGTCTATTAGCAAATAAAAATATTGATTATCTAATTATAGATTTTTATGGGGACCTCTATAATAGTGTAATTAAACTAGATGATGAAAATTACTTAACGGATAATCCTAAGTTTAAGAATTTATCTTTTTTCAAAAATCATCAAAATAGAATAAATATCAAGGATGAAAAAGATCTATTTTTAGATTTATGGAAAGAAAAGGTTGATGCCTTTTTCAAATTTATAAAAGAAGTTACACCGAATACTAAAGTTATTTTGAATCAATCAAGATTCGCAGATACTTTTGAAAATGGAAAAAGCTTAACGGCGTTTAGAAAGCAAATGAATATCCAAACTATAGATGTAGATGAAATGAATGCTATTTGGGATATTTTAGACAACTATGTAATAGACAACTATGATGTAATAACCATAGATATGAATGAAAAAACATATCATTTAAGCGAAACGCACCCATGGAAGGCATTTTATGTTCATTACACAATGGACTTTTACGATGATTTTTTACATAAATTTTTAAATTTTGATGTTAATCAATTGCAGAGTGAGATGGAGCATACAAAGAAAAAGGTAGAAAACATGGTACATGAAATAGAATGTACAAAGAAAAAAACAGAAGACATGGCACATGAGCTTGAAACGTCAAAAAAGACAATTAGTTTAGTGACAAACCAGATTAATGATTTAAATCAAAGTAATCTAGATCTTCTCTCTAAGATAAATATAATGGAGAATGAAAATTTTATTGGATTCATTAAAAGAAAACGCGCTTTTAAGAAAGAAGACAGGTAATAGTCTTCTTTTTTTTATTTTTAAGTATGGTAAAATAATCCTAAGCAATGAGGACTGGAGGATTTACTAACATGAATTTAAAGAAGATTGCTATTATATCTGTAGTATTAAATGTAGCCTTTCTAATAATAGGTGGTTATTTCATCTACTCAAATATGAATCTGTATTCTGATTCTAATAAAAAAGTATCGGTCGCAAACGATAATAATGAGAGAAATGTAGAAAATAAATCAAATAATAGTAGTACTGAATCAATATCAACAGAAAAAAATAGGGATAAAAAATATAGTGTTTCTCCGCAGTATAAAGTTCGTTCAACGCTTATTAATAGTGATAATAAATCAGAATCAGGAGTACTATTTTTAGGCGATAGTTTAACAGATTTCAATGAATGGGATGAAGCATTTCCAGGTATTAAAACTTATAATCGGGGGATTAGTGGCGATACAACTGTAGGAGTAATCCATCGATTAAACCAAGCTATTAGTTTAAAACCGTCTAAAATATTCCTTATGATTGGCGTTAATGATTTGGCAGCGAAAACACCAAAAGAAAATGTACTAAAAAATTATAAGAATATCCTTGAACAACTTACAGTAAAACTTCCTAACACAAAAATATTTATTGAGAGCATGCTTCCTGTTAAACCATTATCTAAGGCAACAAACTTAAACAACTCCGATATAAATTGGTTGAATAAAGAACTTGAAAAATTAGCTGAAGAAAATAACCATACTTTTATCGATTTACATTCTTTATTTACAGATGAAAAAGGGGAATTGAAAAAAGTATGGACGGTTGATGGGGTACACCTAAATGGAGAAGGATATAAAATATGGGAAAATAAAATAAAGAGTTATGTTTACTGATAATTAATTTTCAAACAAAATACGGATTTGATTAAATTTAGTCCATAAATCAAGAGGAGCGATTTCGCTTCTCTTTTTATTTTGTATAAAGGAGATGAAAAAGTGGAGGATGCAATTTTTAATTCAGTTATTCAGCAAGGAGCATTCGCAGCATTATTTGTGTGGATGCTTTTTACTACACAAAAAAAGAATGAACAGCGGGAAGAAAAGTATCAACAAGTAATCGATAGAAACCAACAAGTTATTGAAGAGCAGGCCAAGGCCTTTGGATCTATTTCTAAAGATGTAACAGAAATTAAACAAAAACTATTTGAAGGAGATGTTCAATAATGGGACACATTGTAGATATTTCAAAGTGGAATGGTGATATTAACTGGCATGTAGCAAAACAGTATTTAGACTTTGTTATTGCTCGTGTACAAGATGGTTCAAATTATGTAGATCCATTGTATAAAGGATATGTACAAGCGATGAAGCAGTATAGAATTCCATTTGGTAACTATGCTTTTTGCCGTTTTGTTTCAATCGCTGATGCAAAGAAAGAAGCGCAAGACTTTTGGAACCGCGGTGATAAAAACGCTACGGTTTGGGTGGCGGATGTAGAAGTGAAAACAATGGAGGATATGAGAGCCGGTACACAAGCGTTTATCGAGGAGTTATATCAATTAGGAGTTAAGAAAGTTGGTTTATATGTCGGTCATCATATGTATGCTCCATTCGAGATGGCTAATGTGAATTGTGACTTTGTATGGATTCCACGATATGGTCGTCATAAGCCAGCATATCCTTGCGATATTTGGCAGTACACTGAAACAGGAAATGTACCTGGTATCGGGAAATGTGACCTAAATTCACTTATAGGAAATAGGTCACTGTCTTGGTTTACTGAAGCGGTAACAAAAGAGCCTGTACAAGTACCTACACAAAACATCATTCAATCAGGGGCCTTTTCAAGGGATTATGTTGGAGATGTGATGGGAGCATTAACATCTCTAAAAATGACAGCTAATTTCATTTTACAACCGAATGGACAAGCATACTTTATTTCTGATTCAACATCGGATACACAATTAAATGCAATGAAAGAGTACCTTGATCGTAGAGATTGGTGGTATGAAGTTAAATAAAAAAATACCGGCTCTTAATTGAGCCGGCTTTATTTTAATAATTCTAATGTTCTATTATGTAACTTAATAAGTAATTCTTCGGATATATTTCCATTCTCTATAGACTTAAAATCTTGTTCAATCTCACAATATAATTCATAAAGATCATAATCATAAATGTTCTTATTTTTAAATGAGTTCTTTACTTCCGTCAAAATTGTACGAATTTCATTCTCATAATTAACTACAGACATAATACAGACCCCCAGATTTGTTACATAATATAATTATATTTTATGAAAAATTTTACAAAAATCCAATTACAATATTATAATTTATTAATATAAATACCCTTGCAAAAATCACTCTCCAACTAAAAAAACATCCAGTGATATGATCCCCCTTATAATAGACAGGATATAAAGCTTTCTTTTTTCTGTCTACTATAGGGGATCATATCATTAATTGGACGGCTTTGTTATATGCTCGTTTGTTTTGCTATACTCCGTATGTCATTTCCTCCAAAAATTCCCCACCACTCTTGATACATTTTATTAATCTACTACATGCACAATGAAAGTAATGCTCACTTGTTGCAGCTGATTTTACCAGAACTGGATCTATTTCATGAAACATTTGCTCTTTTTTATGAAAATACATTTTTCCGATTTTATCTGGATATTCTGAGGGATAAAATTGATATACAACTATTTCCTCATCTTCAAATTCTTTATTCATTGTGATATGAATCGCTATAATTTATCTCCTCTTCTGTTTATTTTTTATCTATTGAATGAACTGTTGATTAGAGGCACCAATCCGCTGAAAACACAAATAGTTAATTTCATTACGTAAATTATTATGTATAGATTCTAATGCGATTCTGGTATTACTTGCAAGATTTGCAACTTCGTCTAGCAGTTCAGGTGTCACTTTGATTTGAACCATTTTTCCCCCCTTTCCCAATTAAAATTATGAAATAAAAAGAAAAAATGTAAATTTCAGATTATATTAAGGGACATTTATATAAACTAAAAATCGTTATCTGGTTCTATAAGTAGATAATTATATATTGATTTTCATATTTATAAATGTTAGTGTAAATATACACCGTTTCTTATTTATCTATGAGTACTGTCTGTAGAACGAATAGAATAATTTGAAAAAAATCCCCTTTTGCATCCGTATGCAGAAAGGGGATTTTTATTTTTATGAGATTTAAAATTTACTTATTAGATAATGTCTTTAATATTATATTTATGATTTTACTCAACAAACGACATATGCTGAAAATAGATCCCATAACCTTCACAGTAATGTCCCTACTTTCATACCTTATAAATTTGAAATTCTTTTCACTTCTGTTTCTTTGCTTTCATTGTATATGCTCCTTTTAGGAATTATTGTAATTAATTAACATATTGTACCGTAAAAGTATTATAAATATTAGATATACAAATTTCCTATCTTTACAGTGGAATTCATTTATTGTATTAATGAAGAATAGGATATACATACTTGGAAATAAAAATAAATTTACAGTCCGCAAAAGGGACATATAATAGAAGAAAAAAGAAATATTTATATTGTCATTACCCTGTTGGCGTCAACCTGATGCGCCTAATGGCGACAAAAAACATCTATTTCGTCCCATTCGGTCAAGATGCACCAGAGAAAAAACCAAACTCGATGGTAGCTCGTATGGAGTTACTGGAAGATACAGTATTAGAAGCGCTGCAAGGTAAGCAATTGCAACCGGTTGTCGTAGAAAAATTCAGATATATGAATTAAAAAACGAAAAAAAACGGACAATTTTTGATGAAACCATCATTCTTACTGTAGAATATGATAAAATTAACGTTATTAAGATTAGAAGGGGTATTCTATACTCCTTCTGATTCTAAGTTATAGAAGGATTGGTATCTAGAAAGGGGCATAGTGATGGAAAAGCAAAAAACTTTTCATGTCGCTGTAGTTGGAGCAACCGGCGCAGTTGGTGAACAAATGTTAAATACTTTAGAGAAACGAGAATTTCCAATCGGGAAGTTAACGTTACTTTCATCTAAACGATCTGCAGGTAAGAAACTTGTATTTAAAGGCGAAGAATTTACAGTTCAAGAGGCAACTCCTGAAAGTTTTGAAGGAGTAGATATCGCACTATTTAGTGCTGGTGGATCTGTATCAAAACAATTAGCGCCAGAAGCAGCAAAGCGCGGTGCGATTGTTGTTGATAATACAAGTGCATTCCGTATGACAGAAAACGTGCCACTTGTTGTACCTGAAGTAAATGAAAACGACTTAAAAGAACATAATGGTATCATTGCAAATCCAAACTGTTCTACAATTCAAATGGTAGTAGCTCTTGAGCCAGTTCGTCAGCAATATGGTTTAAAACGAGTAATCGTTTCCACATATCAAGCTGTATCAGGTGCTGGTGCGGCAGCGATTGAAGAACTTCATGAACAATCACAAGCAATCTTAAATGGCGAAGAAGTGAAGGCGAATGTTTTACCTGTATCAGGTGATAAGAAACATTTCCAAATTGCTTTCAACGCGATTCCGCAGATTGATAAGTTCCAAGATAATGGATTTACGTTTGAAGAAATGAAAATGATTAATGAAACGAAAAAAATTATGCATATGCCTGAATTAGAAGTAGCGGCAACATGTGTACGTTTACCAGTTGTATCAGGTCACTCTGAGTCTGTTTACATCGAAGTAGAAAAAGAAGGCGTAACAGTAGAAGAATTAAGGAGCTTACTTGCAAATGCGGAAGGTATCGTTCTGCAAGATAACCCAGCAGAGCAGTTATATCCAATGCCAGCTACTGCAGTAGGTAAAAACGAAGTATTCGTTGGAAGAATCCGTAAAGATTTAAATAACGATAAAGGATTCCATCTTTGGGTCGTATCTGATAACTTATTAAAAGGCGCTGCATGGAATTCTGTTCAAATTGCAGAGCGCTTAGTAAAATTACAATTAGTGTAAACGGCTAAGAGAAGGTGCAAAATATGAAAATTATTGTTCAAAAATTTGGTGGCACATCCGTACGTGATGAAAATGGACGTAAGCATGCGCTTCATCATATAAAAAAATCGCTAGATGCGGGTTATAAAGTAGTTACTGTCGTATCTGCTATGGGCCGTAAAGGTGAACCATATGCAACTGATACTTTGTTAAGTCTTGTAAATCAAGAGGAATCTCACATTTCTAATCGTGAGCAAGATTTATTATTATCATGCGGAGAATTAATCTCAGCAATCGTCTTCTCTAATATGTTAAATGAGAACGGTATAAAAGCGGCAGCGTTCAATGGTGCACAAGCTGGTTTTGTAACAAATGCTGATTTTACGAATGCTAAGATTATTGAAATGAATTGCGATCGTATACATGAAGAGTTAGAAAATGTAGATGTAATCGTCGTTACAGGATTCCAAGGGCAAACGAAAAAAGGTGATACGACAACACTTGGACGCGGAGGTAGCGATACTTCAGCTTCAGCTTTAGGTGTTGCGCTTCATGCTGAATATATCGATATCTTTACAGATGTAGAAGGTGTTATGACTGCGGATCCTCGTATCGTAAAAGATGCACGTCATCTTCAAACAGTAACGTATAACGAAATCTGTAACATGGCATATCAAGGTGCAAAAGTTGTTCATCCACGTGCAGTGGAAATTGCGATGCATGCTAAAGTACCGCTTCGTGTACGTTCTACGTATTCTGATAGTGAAGGTACGCTTATTTCAGCATCTGACGGTGCTACAAAAGGCCGTGATGTAGAAGAACGCCCGGTTACAGGTATTGCTCACGTATCAAACGTAACGCAAATTAAAGTGCTTGCAAAAGAAACAGCATTTGATTTGCAGCAGCATGTGTTTAAAGAAATGGCGAATGAAGGAATAAGTGTCGATTTAATTAACATTTCACCTACTGGGGTAGCTTATACGGTGAGTGATAATGTATCAAATCGTGCAGTTGAATTATTACAGAACCTTGGATATGAGCCAATTGTGACAGAGCATTGTGCAAAAGTATCTATTGTAGGAGCTGGAATGGCAGGATACCCAGGGGTTACTGCGAAAATCGTTACAGCTTTAGCGGAAAAAGGTGTTCAAATTCTGCAATCTGCAGATAGCCATACGACAATTTGGGTTCTTGTAAAAGAAACTGATTTAGTGGAAGCTGTAAATGCATTACATAGTGCGTTTGAGCTTTCAAAAGAAAAGCAACTGGAACAATAAGGAGTGAGACCATGATAGATTTTGGGACAATTGCAACCGCGATGGTAACACCGTTTGATATAAACGGAAATATCGATTTTGCAAAGACAACGAAATTGGTAAATTATTTAATAGATAACGGTACAACAGCAATCGTGGTAGGAGGAACGACAGGAGAATCTCCTACATTAACTTCAGAAGAAAAGGTAGCGTTATATCGCCATGTCGTATCTGTTGTCGATAAAAGGGTGCCCGTAATCGCTGGAACAGGTAGCAATAATACGCATGCTTCTATTGACTTAACTAAAAAGGCAACAGAGGTTGGTGTTGATGCAGTAATGCTAGTAGCACCGTATTATAACAAACCGAGCCAAGAAGGAATGTATCAGCACTTTAAAGCAATTGCTGAAAGCACGCCGCTTCCGGTTATGCTATATAACGTTCCAGGACGATCTATTGTACAAATCTCCGTTGATACAGTTGTTCGTTTATCAGAAATAGAAAACATTGTTGCGATTAAGGATGCAGGCGGCGATGTGTTAACAATGACAGAAATCATTGAAAAAACAGCGGACGACTTTGCAGTATACAGCGGTGATGATGGTTTAACGTTACCAGCTATAGCAGTTGGAGCGAAAGGTATCGTTTCTGTAGCATCTCATGTTATCGGAAATGAAATGCAAGAAATGATTGCGGCATTCCAAGCAGGAGAATTTAAGAAGGCGCAAAAATTACATCAATTACTTGTAAGAGTAACGGATTCATTATTTATGGCGCCAAGCCCAACTCCAGTAAAAACAGCGTTACAAATGGTTGGATTAGATGTAGGTTCTGTACGTTTACCGCTTCTTCCATTAACAGAAGAAGAAAGAGTAACGTTACAATCCGTTATGCAATCTATCCCTCGTTAATAAAAAATGACCTAGTGTAGAACTAGGTCATTTTTTATTGGTATGAAAATCTTTTCCTCTCTATTCTCATCTATATGTCTTCTTATAAAATCTATATTATGCACCTGTTTAGCCGCTTCTTCATTATATATTGCAACATGTATAAGAAAATAATCGTACCCCTTTAAAGGAAGCAAAAAATCATAGTTATTTTAGAATAAACATTTGTATAAACGTAATAAACTATCGATTTTGTTTATTGCAGAAATTGCCTCAAATGTGACGGGAATCGAACAAAAACTACATTTTGTAAGTGTTTTTGTTCGATTCTAGAAAAATAAGTCTTGAAAATCCATATTATGAAATTAATTTAGTATTTATGGATATTTCTTCAAAATAATATGAAGTATAAAATCGAAGTAAACATAAAGGAAATATGTTTGATACTTTTGTTGTAATTCCGTTCTTTTACTTTTTCTTTCGCACGATTTAACTTGTGTTCTATTTCTTGTATCAGGTATAATATGGCTAAGTAGCTTAGTACGGGTATGCTTAGCAAAATTGGTAAAAAATTATAATTTGATTACATTTTCATATCATATCGAATAAGATATTTGATTTATATAATGAAAGAGAGGTGAAACCTGGTTTAAAAAATAAACAAGGACATGATATCGCATAACGGTAAGGACATTCGTCTTGGACGGTGAATATATGGTGGTTGTAGAGTTTCCCCTGGTGTCTCTGCAATTTTAGTGAAATCAGTGTTTGAAAGATTTTTAAACCAGGCAACAACATGAAGAGAAAAGAGAATGAGTCTGTTAAAGTATTTGCTCTTGGTGGAGTAGGTGAAATCGGGAAAAACATGTACTGTGTTGAAATTGATTCTGAAATCTTTATTGTAGATGCAGGATTAATGTTCCCGGGAGATGAAATGTTTGGAATTGATATCGTTATTCCTGATATTACATATTTAGTGGAAAATCAAGAGCGAGTAAAAGGTTTATTTATTACTCACGGTCATGAAGATCATATTGGTGGTATTGTTTACGTACTTCGTAAATTATCTATTCCAGTGTATGCAACGAAATTAACAGTAGGGCTTATACAAGAAAAACTTGGCGAAGCGGGTATGTTAGGCCGCGTAGACTTAAAAACAATCGATTCAAATTCAACAGTAGAGTTTAATACTACAACGGTGTCATTCTTTGGAACGACACATAGTATTCCAGATTCTGTTGGTGTTTGTTTCCATACATCAAAAGGTGCTATCGTATATACGGGAGACTTTAAATTCGATCAAACTCCAATTGGAAATAATGGAGCGGACCTTGGAAAAATGGCGCAAATCGGAAATGAAGGCGTACTATGCTTACTATCTGATAGTACAAATGCTGAGCGTCCAGGCTATACAGGTTCTGAAAAAGAAGTTGGTGTAGAAATTTCTAAAGTGTTCTACGGAGCAGAAGGACGTATTATTGTTGCTTCATTTGCATCGAATGTACATCGTATTCAACAAGTATTTGATGCAGCTGCTGAAACAGGACGAAAAGTAGCGGTTGTAGGACGTAGTATGGTGAAAGTGGTAGATATCGCAAGACGTCTTGGTTATTTAGATGTTCCAGAGGGTATGGTTATTTCACTACAAGAAGTAGACAATTTCCCAGAGAAAAAGGTAGCTATTTTAACGACAGGTAGCCAAGGTGAACCGATGGCAGCCCTTTCTAGAATGGCAAAGCAAGCTCATAAACAAATTTCAATTCGTAAAGGTGATACGGTTATTATTGCGGCTTCTCCAATTCCGGGTAATGAAATATCTGTATCGAAAATTATTGACTTGTTATTTAGAGCTGGAGCTGAGGTTGTTTATTACGGTGAAAGAAAAGTTCACGTTTCAGGTCACGGTAGCCAAGAAGAATTAAAACTAATGTTAAATTTAATGAAACCGAAATATTTTGTACCCGTACATGGTGAGTTTCGTATGCAAAAAGCACATGCATATTTAGCTGAAGATGTAGGTATTGCAAGAGAAAATATCTTTATCGTAGAAAAAGGCGATGTAATTGCTTTTGGTGACGATGAAGCAAACTTAGTTGGCAAAGTGCAAGCTGGTAATGTTTTAATTGATGGACTAGGTGTAGGTGACGTTGGTAATATCGTTCTTCGAGATAGAAAAATGTTATCTCAAGATGGAATATTAGTAGTTGTTGTAACACTTGGTAAAGATGAAAAGAAAATTATCTCTGGTCCAGAAATCATTTCACGTGGCTTTGTATATGTTCGTGAATCAGAAGCGTTAATTGACAGATCTACAGAGATTGTACGTATGATTGTTGAGCAATCAATTAAAGAATATTCAATTGAATGGTCTATGTTAAAACAAAATATTCGTGAATTATTAGGGCAATTCTTGTACGAAGAGACGAAGAGAAAGCCTATGATTTTACCGATTATTATGGAAGTATAAAAAAGGTCACCTTTACGGGTGATCTTTTTTTCTTTTTTCACTCTATCGAATGAAATTTATAACTTAAGAAATAATAGTTATATACGAGTGAAAGGGGATGCGATATGACAGAACGTGATCGTTATACAAATGAAGAGAAAGAGGCTGAGCCGAAAGAAGGTGGGAAAGAAGCTTCATTAGTGGAAAAAATTCAACAGCTTGGACAAACGAATGTACCACAAATGAATGAATCGCGTATTCATTGTTTAACAATCATTGGACAGGTGGAAGGTCATGTTCAGTTGCCGCCGCAAAATAAAACAACAAAATATGAGCATATTATTCCGCAAATTGTTGCGATAGAACAAAATCCGAAAATTGAAGGATTGCTTTTAATATTAAACACGGTCGGAGGTGACGTTGAAGCAGGGCTAGCAATTTCTGAGATGGTCGCTTCGCTTTCAAAGCCAACGGTATCACTTGTTCTGGGTGGAGGGCATTCTATCGGGGTACCAATAGCCGTTTCTACGGACTATTCATTTATTGCAGAAACTGCGACGATGACAATTCATCCTATTCGTCTAACAGGTCTTGTTATAGGTGTACCGCAAACATTTGAGTATTTAGATAAAATGCAAGAAAGAGTCATTCGATTTGTGACGAAGCATTCGAAAGTGACGGAAGATCGTTTTAAAGAGCTTATGTTTGCGAAAGGGAATCTAACGCGAGATATTGGTACGAATGTAATTGGTGGAGATGCAGTGAAGTATGGTCTTATAGATGATGTCGGTGGTATTGGAAATGCGATTCGAAAATTAAACGAATTAATAGATGCTCGCGGGAATGATAGTGCAGAAGGGACAATGTTACAATGATTTTATATACAATTATGCCAGAGCAACTCGTGTATCCAGCCGATTATTCACAATGTGAAAGTCAAAAAATCGTAAATATAAACGGTGTTGAATTAATGGTTTCTGAAGAAGAACGTGGGAGTTATTCGATTGTGCGGGTGTTAAGTACGGACCCGCTTCACTACTTAGAGTTTGAGCCTGGCCAGCAAATAACCTTTTAGCAAAAAGAAGGATTTTGTGTAGAAGCTATGGTATAATATAAAAAACAAGACGGTTGAGCAGCCATGAGAGGGCTGCTTTCTTCTGTTTATTTAACATTTTACAAGAAGTGTAAAAATAGAAGATATAAAGACCTGAAAAAATAGAGAAAACGGACATATAGGTGGAGTTTTTTAGGGGGCTTTACTTATATGTAGAACACGAGGTGAAGAAATGGCAAAACAAAAGCAAAGAGGGACGAAGGCAAAGGCAAGACGTACGATAAAGCCAACTTTGTATTATGAAATCGTCGGTTTAACTCTTTTTGCACTTTCAATCATTACGATTTTACAGCTAGGTGTTGTAGGGAAATCGTTTGTGTTATTTTTTCGCTTCTTCTTTGGTGAGTGGTACATAATTGGTGTGTTAGGTGTAATAGCTTTATCCGTTTCGTTCGTTATAAAACGTGGATGGCCGAATCTATTAAATAAACGGTTAATCGGTTTTTATTTAATAGTATTGGCGATATTAATGTTTAGCCATATTACATTATTTAACCTTCTTACGAAAGACGGGGCAGTGCAAAATACTTCTGTTATTGTGAGTACGAAAGATAATTTCTTTCTTGAAATGAAAAAAGGACCAGATAGTGTTCATTTAGGTGGTGGCATGTTTGGTGCGCTTATGTTTGCTACATGTTACTTCTTATTTGACGAAGTAGGAGCTTATATCATTGGTATTATTTTAGTTATTCTCGGTATACTTTGTATAACAAATAAGCATATTGGAGAAGTGTTAGCTCCAGTTGGTAGAATTCTTAGAAGTCAATTTCAAGTGATGCAAGGGGATTATAAAGATTGGAGAGCCAAAAGAACGGCTGAACAAACAGAAAAGAAAAAAACAACAAGAAGCACAAGGAGCAAACGTGCTGCAGAACAAGAAGAAATTATTGAGCCGATGGAAGAAATCTCAATTGATCCTCCAATTATTTCAAATTTCACTGAGAATTATCCTGTAAATGAAGAAGAGGATAAACGAATTGAAGTAGAGCAAGAAGAGTTAATCACTTCACCGTCTATCGAAGAGGCTCCGCCAATTGAAGAGCCGAAGAAAAAGCGTGGAGAAAAAATCGTTGAATCGCTAGAGGGGGAAACACAAGCGCCTCCTATGCAATTTTCAAATGTAGAAAATAAAGATTACAAGCTTCCTGCACTTGATATATTGAAATTTCCAAAGAATAAACAAGTTACAAATGAAAATGCGGAAATTTATGAGAACGCTCGTAAATTAGAACGTACATTCCAAAGTTTTGGTGTGAAAGCGAAAGTAACAAAAGTACATAGAGGTCCTGCAGTTACGAAGTATGAGGTGTACCCTGATATGGGGGTAAAAGTAAGTAAAATTGTCAGTTTAAGTGATGATTTAGCGCTTGCTTTAGCTGCAAAGGACATTCGTATTGAAGCTCCAATTCCCGGGAAATCAGCTGTAGGGATTGAAGTTCCGAACTCAGAAGTTTCTATGGTAACACTAAGGGAAGTTCTTGATTCTAAGGCTAATAATCATCCGGAAGAGAAGTTGTTAATTGGTCTTGGACGAGATATTACAGGTGAAGCTGTATTAGCTCGATTAAATAAAATGCCCCATTTGCTTGTAGCTGGTGCGACAGGTAGTGGGAAGAGTGTATGTATTAACGGTATTATTGTTAGTATTTTAATGCGTGCAAAACCACATGAAGTAAAATTAATGATGATTGATCCGAAAATGGTAGAGTTAAATGTATATAACGGTGTACCTCATTTGTTAACGCCAGTTGTAACTGATCCGAAAAAAGCATCACAAGCATTGAAAAAAGTTGTGAGTGAGATGGAACGTCGTTATGAACTATTTGCTCATAGTGGTACACGTAATATTGAAGGGTATAATGACTATATTAAAGAACATAATAGTCAATCAGAAGCGAAACAACCGGAATTACCGTATATTGTAGTAATTGTAGATGAGTTAGCAGATTTAATGATGGTTGCTTCGTCTGATGTAGAGGATGCGATTATGCGTCTAGCGCAAATGGCTCGTGCTGCTGGTATTCATTTAATTATTGCAACGCAGCGTCCATCAGTTGATGTTATTACGGGAGTTATTAAAGCGAATATTCCATCACGTATTGCATTCGCTGTATCTTCTCAAACAGATTCTCGTACAATTCTTGACGGCGGTGGTGCAGAGAAGCTACTAGGTCGTGGAGATATGCTGTTTATACCAATTGGTGCATCGAAGCCTGTACGTGTACAAGGTGCGTTTTTATCAGATGATGAAGTTGAGAGAGTTGTAGAATATGTTATTGGCCAGCAAAAAGCGCAATATCAAGAAGATATGATTCCGCAAGATGTTCCTGATACAAAGCAGGAAGTAGAAGATGATTTATATGATGAAGCAGTTCAGCTCGTAGTGGAAATGCAAACAGCATCTGTTTCTATGTTGCAACGTAGGTTTAGAGTTGGTTATACGCGGGCTGCCCGTTTAATTGATGCAATGGAAATGAATGGTGTAGTAGGTCCGTATGAAGGTAGTAAACCACGAGAAGTGCTCATTAATGATGTACAAGAAAAAAGTTCATAAAAAAAGCCTAATTGTTTTTACAATTAGGCTTTTTTATATGCTGGTTTTGTTATATACTATATTCAGTGATAAAGAAAGGGCTTACATTTAAAGTGATTCTTTAGAATACGAATACTTTGGTGTGGTTTTTTATGAACGTTCGATATTTAATGTAGAAAAATGTTAAATTTTGTTGACACGTATGGGAGCAAGTGGTAAGATTACTTCGAAAAGAATCACTGCCTCATATAATCTTGGAGATAAGGTCCATAAGTTTCTACCTGGCAACCATGAATTGCTGGACTATGAGGGGAAAAGTGTGTAACAAAGGATGTAAGCGATCTTTGTGCCGAACTTTTTCTCGAAATGAGGAATGTTTATGGTGCAAAGTTTTTTTTATGCAGTAAAGAGTGAAAATTTCATCTTAAAAAATTATTAATATTTATTCGACAATTATGATTATTTTTAGTATTCAGTAATTTTATTATGTTGTAAGTTGAAAAAAGAGAAAAGAAGTCTTACATCAGAGGTCGAATAATTGAAATGCGGGGGAGTCTTATGTCAGTAAAATCCGATAGTCGTCACCTATATTTACGGGTGATTGATCACATCAAAGAAAAAATTAAAGATGGAGCTTACAAAGAAAGGCAGAAGCTACCATCAGAGTTTGATTTAGCGAAAGAACTTGGCGTAAGTAGAGCGACTTTAAGGGAAGCGCTGCGTATTTTAGAAGAAGAAAATGTTGTCATTCGTAGACATGGTGTAGGAACATTTGTAAATGCCAAGCCGTTATTTTCTTCTGGAATTGAACAACTTTCTAGTATTACAGATATGATTTCTAGTGTGGGGAAAACACCAGGAACTATCTTTTTATCATCATCTACAACAAGTTTAACAGAAGAAGAAAAAGAGAAGTTTAATAGTGAAGAGGGTTTTAATGCAGTGATGATTGAGCGTGTACGTACAGCAGATGGGGAACCTGTTGTATATTGTATCGATAAACTTGCAAAAGAAATATTGCCGGATTTATCGGGATACAATGAAGAATCATTACTAACGGTGATACATAATAACACGCATAAGCGCATAACATATGCGGTTGCTCATATTGAGCCAATTGGTTATCACCCGAAAATCTCACCGATTTTAGAATGTGAGCCAGAAACAGCACTGCTAGTATTAAAACAAATGCACTATGATCAAAATGATGAGCCAATCTTATATTCTATCAATTACTTTAGAGCTGACAAGTTTAGCTTCCACGTACTAAGAAAACGTATGTAGGTGAGTTCCTTTTTAGGGAGGTGACAGCAAGAAGTTAGGGACAGCAGCGTATAAAAAAATAGACAAATCATTTCAGGAGGGGTTTCTAGTATGAAGAAAAAAACAGGTCTTTTATTATCATTAACATTAGCAGCAAGCACGGTGTTAGGTGCATGTGGTAACTCGGATAAGGCGAGCAGTGACAAGAAAGAAGATAAAGAGTTTAAGGTTGGTATGGTTACAGATGTTGGGGGCGTTGATGACAAATCATTCAACCAATCTTCTTGGGAAGGATTAAAAAAGTTTGGTAAAGATAATGGATTAAAAGAAAAGACAAATTATCGTTACCTACAGTCTGAAAAAGAAGCAGATTATATTCCAAACTTAAAGAAATTTTCAAAAGATAAGTATGATTTATCTTTCGGAATTGGTTATAAATTAGAAGGTGCAATTAAAGAAGTTGCAAAAGAATCTCCAAAACAACAATTCGCAATCGTTGATACGGTTGTAGATGCACCGAACGTAACAAGTATTACATTTAAAGATCATGAAGGATCATTCCTTGTAGGTGCGGTAGCAGCTATGTCAACAAAATCAAATAAAGTAGGATTTGTTGGTGGGATGAAAAGTGATTTAATTAGTAAATTTGAAAATGGATTTAAAGCTGGTGCAAAGGCAGTAAATCCAAACATTGAAATCGTATCTGAATATGCAGAAGCATTCGATAAGCCTGAAAAAGGTACAGTTCTTGCTTCAGCAATGTATGGTCAAGGCGTAGACGTAATTTATCATGCTGCTGGTGGTACAGGTAACGGTGTGTTCACAGAAGCGAAAAACCGTAAGAAAAAAGGTGAAAATGTTTGGGTGATCGGTGTTGACCGTGACCAACATCAAGAAGGTATGCCTGAAAATGTAACATTAACTTCAATGATTAAACGTGTTGATGTAGCTGTAGAAAAAGTAGCTAAAGAAGCAAAAGATGGGAATTTAAAAGGTGGGAAAATTGAAGAGTTTGGCTTAAAAGATGACGGTATTGGTATTTCCAAAACAACTGATAACGTGAAAAAAGTTAACCCTGAAATTTTAACAAAAGTAGAAGAGCTTGAAAAGAAAATTACAGCCGGTGAAATTAAAGTACCAGCTACAGATAAAGAGTATAAAGAATACGAAGCTTCTCTAAAAAAATAAATAGAGAAATAGCAAAGGTTAGTTCATAGAACTAACCTTTGTATGTATAAAACTTCCAAATCGCTTAATAAGTTAATAGTGTAATAGGGAATGTTCCCTGTTAAAAGGAGGAACACAATGGAATACGTAATTGAGATGAATAACATTACGAAAGTATTCCCAGGCATTGTAGCGAATGATGACATTACGCTGCAAGTAAAGCAAGGAGAAATACATGCTTTACTTGGAGAAAATGGTGCAGGGAAATCCACATTGATGAATGTACTATTTGGTTTGTACCAACCAGAACAAGGTGAAATTAAAATTAAAGGAAAGCCTGTAAACATTACCAATCCGAATGTGGCAAATGACCTTGGTATTGGAATGGTTCATCAGCACTTTATGCTTGTTCATAATTTTACAGTTACAGAGAATATTATTCTCGGAAATGAGCCGAAGAAAAAAGGGAAAATTGCTGTTGACGAAGCTGCTAAAGAAATTCAGGAATTGTCTGAACAATACGGTTTAGCTGTAGATCCATATGCGAAAATACAGGATATTTCAGTTGGTATGCAACAGCGTGTTGAGATTTTGAAAACTCTTTACCGCGGTGCAGAAATTTTAATATTTGATGAACCGACAGCTGTGTTAACACCACAAGAAATTCATGAGCTAATTCAAATTATGAAAAAGCTTGTACAAGAAGGAAAATCTATTGTTCTTATTACACATAAGTTGAAAGAAATTATGGAAGTTTGCGATCGTTGTACGATTATTCGTAAAGGAAAAGGGATTGGAACGGTTGACGTTGCAAATACGAATGAAAATAAACTTGCAGAATTAATGGTCGGACGTCAAGTGAATTTTAAAACAGAAAAAATAGACGCGAAGCCAAAAGAAGAGGTACTTTCAATTGCAAACCTTGTTGTTCACGATGCACGTCAACTACCTGCTGTAAAAGGCCTTGACTTAACTGTTCGTGCGGGGGAAATTGTTGGGATTGCAGGGATTGATGGAAACGGACAAAGTGAATTAATAGAAGCGATTACTGGTTTACGAAAAGTTGAGTCAGGTTCTATTGCAATTAAAGGAAAAGAAATAACAAATTGGCCTGTTAGAAGAATAACAGAAGAAGGAATTGGTCATATTCCAGAAGATCGTCATAAACACGGTCTCGTTCTTGACTTTTCTGTTAGAGATAATATAGTGCTGCAAACGTACTATAAAAATCCGTTTTCAAAGAAAGGGATTTTAAATTTCAGTAAAATTACAGAAAAAGCAAAGGCGCTTATTGAACAGTTTGATGTACGTACACCTAGTGAGCAAACGTTAGCACGCGCTTTATCTGGGGGGAATCAACAAAAAGCAATTATTGCACGTGAAGTGGACCGTGATCCGGACTTGTTAATTGCGGCACAGCCAACACGCGGTTTAGATGTAGGAGCAATTGAATTTATTCATAAGAGATTAATAGAGCAAAGGGATAAAGGAAAAGGGGTATTACTTTTATCACTAGAGTTAGATGAAATCTTAAATGTTAGTGACCGAATTGCTGTTATTTATGAAGGGAAAATCGTAGCAATTGTTGATGCGAAAGAAACGAATGAACAACAGCTTGGGTTGTTAATGGCTGGAGGAACAAAGAAGGAGCAGGTGGGTACAAATGGCTAAAAAACTTTTAACAGAACGAACGATAAATATTTTAGTCCCAGTACTATCCGTTATTTTTGGCTTACTTGTCGGAGCAATTGTAATGCTAGTTAGTGGCTATGACCCAATTGTTGGTTATAGTGCACTTTGGACAGGAATGTTCGGCAGTTCAAGTGCAATTGGTGAAACGCTTCGTACAATGATACCGCTTATTCTTGCTGGCTTATCTGTGGCGTTTGCATTTCGTACAGGTTTATTTAATATCGGAGTAGAAGGTCAATTGTTAGTTGGTTGGCTTGCAGCGGTTTGGTTCGGTTATGCAGTTTCGCTACCAGCTGTTCTTCACATTCCATTATCTATTTTATTTGCAGCATTAGTGGGCGGAATATGGGGATTCATTCCTGGATATTTAAAAGGCAAGTTTCAAGTTAATGAGGTTATTGTAACAATTATGATGAACTATATCGCATTATATGTAACATATGACATCATTAAGCGCTTTTTACATGAGGGTAATGATAAAACATACGATATTAAAGAGAGTGCGTCATTATCTTCAGACTGGCTTGCTTCTATTACTGATGGTTCACGCCTTCACTGGGGAATTATTGTGGCTATTTTAGTAGCTATCTTAATGTGGTTCTTATTAGATCGAACAACTTTAGGTTATGAATTAAAGTCGGTAGGTTTTAATCAACATGCTTCTCAATATGCAGGTATGAAAGTTTCTCGTAATGTAGTATTCTCCATGACAATTGCTGGTGCATTTGCGGGAATTGGTGGCGCGATGGAAGGATTAGGAACATTCCAAAGTATGACAGCAATGTCTTCGTTTACAGGAGTAGGATTTGACGGGATTGCCGTAGCCTTACTTGGAGGGAACAATCCGTTTGGTATTATCCTTTCAGCTTTATTATTTGGTGGTTTAAAAAGTGCTTCCCCTCAAATGAACTTTGAGGCAGATGTACCATCAGAGCTTATTAACGTAATTATTGCATGTATCATCTTCTTTGTTGCATGTAGTTATGTGTTAAGATGGGCGCTTACACGCATGAGCAAGGAGGGGAAATAAATGAGCTTTTTAGATATATTAGCCATTCTTGTGACGGGTACGTTATATACATCAGCACCTATAATTTTTACAGCACTAGGTGGTGTATTTAGTGAACGATCGGGTGTTGTAAATATAGGATTAGAAGGACTAATGCTATTTGGTGCATTTATTGGAGTTGTTACAAACTTATTAATGGGTGATACTTGGGGAACGATGACTCCTTGGATTGCATTATTATTTGCGGCAATTGGTAGTGGATTATTTGCATTACTTCATGCGGTAGCTTCTATTACATTCCGAGCGGATCAAGTTGTAAGTGGTGTAGCGATTAACTTCTTATCTCTTGGTTTAACAGTATTTGCAATTAAGAAGATTTTTGATAAAGGGCAAACTGACTTTATTCAGTATCGTATTGAAAAGATTGACATTCCAGGCCTTTCGGATATTCCGGTTTTAGGAAAAATATTCTTCTCAAACGTACCAATAACGTCGTATATTGCCATTATTTTAGCATTCGTTGTTTGGTATGTTATTTATAAAACACCGTTCGGTCTTCGATTGCGTGCTGTTGGTGAACACCCAATGGCAGCGGACACGATGGGGATTAACGTATATAAAATGCGCTATATCGGAGTTTGTATATCGGGAGTGTTTGCTGGAATTGGTGGAGCGATTTTTGCAATGTCAATTTCTAATAACTTCTCAGGGGCAACTATTACAGGACAAGGTTTCCTAGCTTTAGCTGCTATGATCTTTGGGAAGTGGAATCCACTAGGTGCATTAGGTGCAGCGCTATTCTTTGGTTTTGCGCAATCATTAAGTGTAACAGGTGGAACAATTCCTGTATTAGATCAAATTCCGAGTGTTTTATTAACAATATTACCGTATGTATTCACAATATTAGCACTTGTTGGTTTTGTAGGTCGTTCTGAAGCTCCGAAAGCATTAGGAACTCCTTATGAAAAAGGAAAACGATAAGTATAAAAAAGCTCGCACATTAGTGCGGGCTTTTTTACATAGACTATATTTAATACGGAATTTTACTATGTTCCTTACATATTACAGTTTTTAGAAAGGGGCTAATGTAAGTATAGTGAGGAAGAAAAGTTGATTTTTCATTTCTAAAAACTGTATATTGAAGAGGAATATTCCTATATACGTAAAGGAGGGCTATAAATGAAACTGATGGAACAACAGTTACATGAGTTAGGTGGTTTACGAGTACATATTATTTCAACTGATAAATATAAAACAAATACATTTGTATTTCGTTTTAAAGCACCTTTAAATGAGGAGACGGTGACAGAGCGTGCCCTATTGCCATACGTATTGCAAAGTGCGACAGAAAAGCTTCCTTCTGTAATTCGTCTTCGTCAATATTTAGAAGAATTATACGGATCTTCTTTGGCAGTAGATGTAAGTAAAAAGGGAGAAGACCATGTCATCTCTATTTATGTAGACATTGCAAATGAAGTATATTTACATGATGCACCACCGTTATTTGAAAAAGCGCTTTCTATGTTATCGGATATCGTTTTACATCCAGCAACAGAGGGGAACAGTTTTTTATCTTCTATTGTAGAAAGTGAAAAGAGAGCGCTCTTGCAACGAATTGAAGCGACTTATGATGATAAAATGCGTTATGCAAACGAGCGTTTAATTGAAGAAATGTGCAAAGTAGAACCGTATCGTTTAAGCGCAAATGGGAAAAAAGAGAGTGTTGCATCTATTACAAATGAAAGTTTGTATCAATATTATCAAAAAGTGTTAGCGGAAGACGAAATGGATCTATACATTATTGGTGATATTTCAGAAAATGCAGTTGATCTTGTAAGTAAGTATTTTTCAATTTCAGCGCGTCCTGCGAGAGAAAGAAATGTACTTCTTCATAAGAGAAATAATGAAGAAAAAGAAGTTGTGGAAAAACAAGAATTAAAACAAAGTAAATTACACATCGGTTATCGTACATTTATTACGTATAAAGACGAAGATTATTTTGCGCTGCAATTGTTCAATGGATTGTTTGGAGGATTTTCTCATTCGAAGTTATTCGTTAATGTTCGTGAAAAAAATAGTTTAGCGTACTATGCAGCATCCCGCTTTGAAAGTCATAAAGGCTTATTATTTGTCATGTCAGGGATTGAAGCGAAAAATTATGAAAAAGCGGTTGAGATTATTAAAGAGCAAATGCTTGCAATGCAAAATGGTGATTTTTCTGAAGAAGAGATGCATCAAACGAAAAGTGTCATTCAAAATCAAATATTAGAAGCAATTGATACACCACGTGGATTTGTGGAAATGCTGTATCATGGTATTATTTCAGACCGTACGCGTCCGGTTGAAGAATGGCTTACAGGCATTGAAAGTGTGACGAAAGAAGAGATTGTGAAAGTTGCTAAAAATATTGAACTAGATACAATTTACTTTTTACACGGAACGGAGGGAGAATAAATGGAGAAAATTGTTTATGAGCAATTGAAAGAGACACTCTATTATGAAAAACTTCCTAATGGATTAGATGTATATATTTTACCGAAGCAAGGATTTAATAAAACATTTGCAACGTTTACGACAAAATATGGTTCTATGGATAATACATTCGTACCACTAGGCAAAGAAGAAATGATTCGTGTGCCTGATGGGATTGCTCATTTTCTTGAGCATAAATTATTTGAAAAAGAAGATCACGATGCTTTCCAATTGTTTAGTAAACAAGGAGCATCGGCCAATGCTTTCACATCTTTCACAAGAACAGCTTATCTTTTTTCGTGTACATCAAATGTAGAACAAAATTTAAATACATTGTTAAACTTCGTACAAGAGCCTTACTTCTCTGAAAAAACAGTTGAAAAGGAGAAGGGGATTATCGGGCAAGAAATTCAAATGTATCAGGATAATCCAGATTGGCGCTTATACTTTGGATTAATTGATAGCTTGTTTGTAAAGCACCCAATTAAAATTGATATTGCAGGGACAATCGAGTCTATTAGTAAAATTACGAAAGACCTACTATATGAATGTTATGAAACGTTTTATCATCCAAGTAATATGTTGATGTTTGTTGTAGGTGCAATTGATCCAGAGAAAACGATGGATTTGATACGTGAAAATCAAGCGAAAAAAGATTATAAAAACCAGCCAGAAATTGTACGTTCATTTGAAGAAGAACCAGATGAGGTAAATGAAAAGAAGAAAATTATTTCAATGCCTGTACAAACACCGAAATGTTTAGTCGGTATTAAAGCGACAAACTTAAAAGAAAAAGGGGAAGCCCTTTTAAAACAAGAAATTGCGCTTACGTTACTTTTAGATTATTTATTTGGGAAAAGCTCCGTTCATTACGAATCTTTATATAATGAAGGACTCATTGATGATTCGTTCTCGTATGATTATACGGAAGAGAATAACTTCGGTTTTGCAATGGTAGGCGGCGATACGAAGCAACCTGATGAGCTGGAAGAGCGTTTGAAAGGAATATTATTAAACACAAATTATGATCAATTAGATGAGGCGGCATTAGAACGGGTCAAGAAAAAGAAAATAGGTGGCTTTTTACGCTCCTTGAATTCACCTGAATATATTGCGAATCAATTTACAAGATATGCGTTTAATGAATCGAGTCTGTTTGAAGCATTGACTGTATTAGAAAGTCTAACGGTTCAAGATTTACAAGAAGTAGCCAAATTATTGTTGTCAGAAGAGAAAATGAGCGTTTGTCAAGTTTTACCGAAAAAATAAAAGGTTTCATAATAATACCCTCATCTTATCATTGATAAATTGTAAGATGAGGGTATTATTTATTTATAGGAAAAAGATTTTGTCGAGATAAGAGAGGGAATTTATGAAAAAGTATGCATTAGTAACTGGAGGAAGCGGAGGGATTGGCTCTGCTATTTCAAAACAATTAATTCAAGATGGATATACAGTATATGTTCATTATAATAACAGTGAAGAGAAAGTGAATGAGTTGCAGAAAGAATGGGCTGAAGTGATTCCTGTTCAAGCGAATTTAGCTTCTAGTGACGGGGCAGAGCGATTGTGGGCACAAATTGAACATCCTCTTGATGTTATCGTATATGCAGCTGGGAAGAGTATCTTTGGACTCGTAACAGATGTAACGAACGATGAATTGAATTATATGGTAGAACTTCAAGTGAAGAGCATCTATAAACTATTATCAATGGCACTGCCATCTATGATTCAGCGGAGAAGTGGTAATATTGTAATTGTTTCGTCTATATGGGGACAAATTGGCGCATCATGTGAAGTGCTTTACTCGATGGTAAAAGGTGCGCAAAATTCATATGTGAAAGCTTTAGCAAAAGAAGTTTCATTAAGTGGATTAAGAGTTAACGCGGTGGCGCCAGGTGCAATTGAAACAGAAATGTTAAGTGTATTTTCAGAAGAGGATAAGAATGAAATTGCTGAAGAGATTCCGTTAGGTAGGTTGGGATTACCAGAAGAAGTAGCAAAAACAGTGTCATTTCTCGTATCGCCAGGTGCATCTTACATAACTGGACAAATTATCGGAGTAAATGGCGGTTGGCATTGTTAAAAATTTCTTACATAAAAAATGAAAAACTGTACAAATTAAGCATGATTCTATTACTAAGTAGTGAGGTGCTTACACATGTCAGTTTTAGATAATTTTGATCAATGGAAGAGCTTTTTAGGAGAACGTTTAGAACAAGCAGAAGGAAAAGGGCTTAACAGTGGTGCTGTATCAGATATGGCATTTCGTGTTGGTGATTATTTAGCAAATGAAGTAGAAGCGCGCAACGATCAAGAGAAATTATTGTCTGAGCTTTGGAAAGTTGCTGATGAACAAGAGCAACATACAATCGCAAACTTAATGGTAAAGTTTGTACAACATAAGTAAAAAATAGAGAGGAGATTCTCCTCTCTATTTTTTTTGTATAACAATAACGCGGGATAGATTATACATTTAGCTTCCCTATTAAGGTGAAATCATATAATATAGTACGTAGGTGTAAAGTAAGCAAGGGGAGTGATCTTGGATGATTGAATGGTATTTTGAATATGAAATACATAAAAACCGACCTGGCTTGCTTGGTGACGTTTCTTCGTTAATCGGTATGCTCGGCATTAATATTGTCACAATTAATGGTGTAGATAATGCACGACGTGGATTACTCCTTATGTGTGATAATCAAGAGCAAATCTCTAGACTTGAATCAATTTTAAATACGATGGATAACATAACGGTAACGAAATATCGTCCGCCAAAGCTAAGAGATAAGCTAGCGGTTAGACATGGTAGGTACATACAACGGGATGCAGATGATAAGAAGACATTTCGTTTTGTGCGTGATGAATTAGGATTACTTGTAGACTTTATGGCTGAAATAATGAAAAAAGAAGGTCATAAACTAATCGGGATACGAGGAATGCCTCGTGTCGGAAAAACAGAATCCATTGTTGCCGCAAGTGTTTGTGCAAATAAAAGATGGTTATTTGTATCATCTACTCTTATTAAGCAAACTGTTCGTAGTCAATTGATTGAAGATGAGTATAGCGACGACAATATTTTTATCTTAGATGGAATCGTGTCAACAAAGCGTGCTAACGAAAGGCATTGGCAGCTTGTTCGTGAAATTATGAGATTGCCTGCAACAAAAGTTGTGGAACATCCTGACGTATTTGTGAGTCAATCAGAATACACGTTGGATGATTTTGATTATATTATCGAGTTGCGTAACGATTATGATGAAGAAATTCAATATAATTTAGTAGATGAAATTGAGCAAGGTACGCAAAATAATTTCTCTATGTTTGACTTTTAAAGAAATATTGAGGTGTTAGTAGTGACAGAATTAGGACAAAAGCTGAAAGAAGCAAGAGGAACGAAAGGCTTGTCTATTGATCAGCTGCATGAGATTACAAAAATTCAAAAGCGCCATTTAGTAGCGATTGAGGAAGGCAATTATGATGTATTGCCAGGAGCTTTTTATGCGCGTGCATTCATTAAACAATACGCAGATGCGGTTGGATTAAGTGGAGAGGAACTGCTTGTAGAGTATCAGAGTACGATACCACAATCTGAAAAACGCGACGTTCCACAAGTATCAACTGGACAAAAAACACAAGAAACAATGCAAAAATCTTCATCTTGGCCAATTGCAGATCATATGCCGAAAATCTTAGTTGCGCTGTTAGTAATCGCAGTTGGAGTGGTAATTTGGTTTGTGTTTCAAGCGTTAACTGGAAAAGATGATGAGAAAGTTCCGAATGCTCAAAGTGAGAAAATTGAAGTTAAAAAAGCGGAAAACTCTCCGTTAGACACGAAGAAAGAAGAAGTGAAAGCGGAAGAGCCGAAAAAAGAGGAACCAAAAAAGGAAGAGCCTAAGAAAGAAGAACCAAAGAAAGAGGAACAGCCAACTGGACAAGAAGAAGTGAAAGTAGTTGGAACAGCTGGTAAGGAATCCACTTTGGAAATTCATAACAATAAAACGTTAGAACTAGAAATTACAACAAAAGGCGCAAGTTATGTAGGTATTAAAAATGAGGCAGGAAATGATATCTTTAGTGGTACAATAGAGGAAGGTCAAACTCAAAAATATGATTTATCAACAGCGAAAGTGGTAAACCTTAATATAGGAAGTGCACCGAATGTTGAATTTAAATTAAATGGCCAAGTCGTTACATTCCCGTTGAATCCAGAAGAGAATTATCATCAAAAATTCTTGATTAAAAATCTAGGGATAGAGCAACCTGCACAATAACAGTCATCGCTTCGATGACTTTTTTCAATGAACAAATGTTTTTGATATGATGGAGGAATAGCTGTGAATTTACCAAATAAAATTACAATATCTAGAATCTGCTTAATTCCAATTTTTATGGTAATTATGTTAGCACCCTTTGATTGGGGTTCATACACAATTGGTGATGTTGATTTACCAATTCAACATTTAGTAGGAGCACTTATCTTTATTATTGCTTCGGCTACAGATTGGATTGATGGACATTACGCAAGAAAGTATAATCTTGTAACGAATTTAGGGAAGTTTCTTGACCCGTTAGCTGATAAATTACTTGTTTCAGCAGCACTTATCACGTTAGTTGAGATGCAATACGTACCTGCTTGGATCGTTATTGTAATTATAAGCCGTGAGTTTGCGGTAACTGGTTTACGCCTTGTACTTGCTGGGACAGGAGAAGTAGTTGCGGCAAATCAGCTAGGGAAAATTAAGACATGGACACAAATTATTGCGATCGCAGCATACTTATTACACGATGTACCTTTAAATTTAATCCATATTCCGGTAGCTGATATCTTTATATGGATTGCATTAATTTTTACTGTTATTTCAGGATGGGATTATTTCTGGAAAAATAGAGAAGCTTTTGTAAACTCAAAATAGAAGTTTATGGGGGAATTGGGATGAATGCTGAAATTATTGCGGTTGGAACTGAATTATTACTTGGACAAATTGCAAATACAAATGCCCAGTTTTTATCTGAAAAGTTAGCTTCAATTGGAATTAATGTGTATTACCATACTGTAGTTGGAGATAATAACAAACGATTACAGCAGGCGATTGAAGTTGCGGAAGAACGTGCTGACATGCTTATTTTCACAGGTGGATTAGGTCCGACAAAAGATGATTTGACGAAAGAAACGATATCTTCTTGTTTGGGTGGAGAGCTTGTGTATGATGAAAAAGCATTAGCCTCAATAAGCGATTACTTTAAGCGTACAGGCCGCGAATTCACGGAGAATAATAAAAAGCAGGCGCTCGTTTTAGATGGAGCAACTGTATTTGCGAATGATCACGGTATGGCACCTGGTATGGGGTTAAATAAGAACGGAAAAGTTTATATTTTATTACCAGGACCACCAAAAGAGATGAAGCCGATGTATGTAAGTTATGTAGAGCCTTTTTTACGTAACTTTACAACAGGAGAAAACATTTATTCTCGTGTGCTTCGTTTTTTCGGAATTGGGGAATCTCAATTAGAAGTGAAAGTTCAAGATTTAATTGATAGACAAACGAACCCGACAATCGCCCCCCTTGCGAATGATGGAGAAGTGACACTACGTTTAACTGCCAAACATCAAAATGCTGATGAAGCAACGAAACTCATCCAGCATATGGAAGATTTGATTTTAGAAAGAGTAGGAGAATTTTTCTATGGATATGACCAAGAGTTTCTGCACTATAAAGCGATAGAGTTATTGAAGAAAAAAGGATTAACTTTAGCGTGTGCAGAAAGTTTAACAGGTGGTCTCTTCGGCAATCAAGTGACAGAAAGTGCTGGTGTGTCTTCAGTATTTAAAGGCGGTGTCATTTGTTATCATAATGATGTGAAACAACATGTTTTACATGTACCTGGGGGAGTGTTGTCTACTGATGGTGCAGTTAGTAAAGAATGTGCTCGTTATCTCGCTGAAAATGTTAAAGGTTTATTAAAAGCGGATATCGGAATTAGTTTCACTGGGGTAGCAGGACCGGATGCTTCAGAACAGAAAGAGCCGGGAACGGTATTCATTGGATTGGCGATTAAGGATGAACCAACTATAGTCTTTCCTCTCCATTTAAGTGGAAGTCGTCAACAAATTAGGGAACGTTCGGCGAAATATGGATTTTATCATTTGTATAAAAAGCTAGAAGAGATGTGAGTCTCTTCTAGCTTTTTTTAATGCTAAAATGGAGTTTTATTAAATGGAAAATAAAAAAATCGAATAAATGTTCGATTTTTGTTGGCAAATTGAATTGAAAATAGGTATAATAAGATTAGCAATTCAGTTAAGGAGGAATTTTGAATGAGTGATCGTCAAGCGGCATTAGATATGGCGTTAAAACAAATAGAGAAGCAATTCGGTAAAGGTTCAATTATGAAATTAGGAGAACAAGCGGAGCGTAGAATTTCTACAATTTCAAGTGGTTCTTTAGCACTTGATGTGGCACTAGGGGTAGGCGGATACCCGCGTGGCCGTATTATTGAAATTTACGGACCTGAAAGTTCGGGTAAAACAACAGTTTCATTACACGCAATCGCTGAAGTACAGCGTCAAGGTGGACAAGCAGCGTTTATTGATGCGGAGCACGCGATGGATCCTGTATATGCACAAAAATTAGGCGTTAACATAGATGAATTACTATTATCACAACCTGATACAGGGGAGCAAGGACTAGAAATCGCAGAAGCACTTGTACGAAGTGGCGCGGTTGACATTATTGTAATTGACTCTGTAGCAGCTCTTGTACCGAAAGCTGAGATTGAAGGGGACATGGGTGACTCTCACGTAGGTTTACAAGCTCGTTTAATGTCACAGGCACTTCGTAAACTTTCAGGTGCAATCAATAAATCAAAAACAATCGCAATCTTTATTAACCAAATTCGTGAAAAAGTTGGGGTTATGTTCGGGAACCCAGAAACAACTCCAGGTGGTCGTGCGTTGAAATTCTATTCAACAGTTCGTCTTGAAGTACGTCGTGCGGAGCAATTAAAGCAAGGTAACGACATCGTTGGTAATAAAACGAAAGTAAAAGTAGTTAAGAATAAAGTAGCACCACCATTCCGTGTTGCTGAAGTTGATATTATGTACGGAGAAGGTATTTCAAGAGAAGGTGAAATCTTAGATATGGCTTCTGAACTTGATATCGTTCAAAAGAGTGGTGCTTGGTATTCTTATAATGAAGAGCGTTTAGGACAAGGTCGTGAGAATTCGAAGCAATTCTTAAAAGAGAATACGGATTTAAGAGAGGAAATTGCCTTCTTTGTTCGTGATCATCACGGAATTGGTGAAGATTCTGGTGTGGAAGACACGGAAGATTCAACTCTTCAAGATTAAAAAATAAAAGACACGGGACCGTGTCTTTTATTTTTTTTATCTTCTATTAAAGTGGAATATATCGCAGTGATAAAAATATTTTTTTGACTCAAATGGGATGTGTAAAGAGGAATATTTATATGTTTTAGGTAAATGAAATGGTATTTACTAAGGTTTTCCAGGATAATATGCTATCTATTTTTCAAATTCAGACAACATTCAGGGCTGAAGGTAAAGAAAGTAAAAGTAGACAACGCTTGACAATGAAAATTGCGATAGATACAATGAGAATGTATATTTTTTCTTATATACGAAATACTCTTCTCAAGAAGAGAAGTAATATTCGGAGTAAGACTTAAATCTTGCCGAAATAATAATATGACATTTTAATTGTGAAATGAAGAAAGTCCCTTAAAAAAGCGGGACGACGGTCTTTGCTGTATGTTGGTATTTAATGTACATGCCGACAGTCTTTTTTCATTCATAGCAAGGGGAGGTGAAATCATGAGTAGTACAGTTTGGATACTCATCTCCATTTTGCTTGCAACAGTCGGTGCAGTTGTTGGCTTTTTTGTTCGAAAGTCTATTGCTGAAGCGAAGATTAATGGTGCATCTAATGAAGCGAAACGTATTCTAGACGAAGCGAATCGTGAGGCTGAAGCACTTAAGAAAGAAGCGCTTTTAGAAGCAAAGGATGAAATTCATACACTTCGTACAGAAGCTGAATTAGAAATTCGTGACCGTAGAAGCGAATTACAAAAACAAGAAAATCGTTTAATGCAAAAAGAAGAGAACCTTGATCGTAAAGACGAAACGCTCGATAAACGCGAGCAACAGTTAGAAAAGAAAGAGGATTCTCTTGTAGCGAGACAACAACAGATTGAAGAGTTGGAAAGCAAAGTGGGAGAGTTAGTTCAAAAGCAACAAACAGAATTAGAGCGCATTTCCAATCTGACACGCGAACAAGCGAAAGCAATTATTCTTGGTAAAGTAGAAAGTGAAGTTTCTCATGAAATTGCCGTAATGGTAAAAGAAAGTGAAGTTCGTGCGAAAGAAGAAGCGGATAAGAAAGCAAAAGAGATTTTATCTCTTGCAATGCAAAGATGTGCAGCTGATCATGTTGCTGAAACAACCGTTTCGGTTGTAAATCTTCCAAATGACGAAATGAAGGGACGTATTATCGGACGTGAAGGTCGAAATATTCGTACGTTAGAAACGTTAACAGGTATTGACCTAATTATCGATGATACACCAGAAGCGGTTATCCTTTCTGGATTCGACCCAATTCGTCGTGAAACAGCTCGTATCGCTCTTGATAAACTAGTACAGGACGGACGTATTCACCCAGCGCGTATTGAAGAGATGGTCGAAAAATCAAGACGTGAAGTGGACGAGTATATTCGTGAAGTCGGAGAGCAAACAACGTTTGAAGTGGGTGTTCACGGATTACATCCAGATTTAATTAAGATTTTAGGTCGTTTAAAATACCGTACAAGTTACGGACAAAACGTCTTAAAACACTCTATGGAAGTTGCATATTTAACTGGACTTATGGCAGCAGAGCTTGGTGAGGATGAAAAACTAGCAAGACGTGCTGGTCTATTACATGATATCGGTAAAGCGATTGACCATGAAGTAGAAGGTAGCCACGTTGAAATTGGTGTTGAACTCGCAACGAAATATAAAGAGCATCCTGTAGTTATAAACAGTATTGCATCTCACCATGGGGACACAGAACCAACTTCTATCATTGCAGTTTTAGTTGCAGCAGCAGATGCATTATCAGCTGCAAGACCTGGAGCACGTAGTGAAACACTTGAGAACTATATTCGTCGTCTTGAAAAGCTAGAAGAGATTTCAGAGTCTTATGAAGGCGTAGAAAAATCTTTCGCAATTCAAGCAGGACGAGAAGTTCGTATTCTGGTAAAACCAGATACAATTGATGATTTAGAAGCTCATCGTTTAGCTCGTGATATTCGAAAACGTATTGAAAATGAACTGGATTACCCAGGACATATTAAAGTAACTGTTATTCGTGAAACACGTGCAGTGGAATACGCAAAATAAAGTGGTGAAACACCACTTTATTTTTTTGTGTTGGAATTGGTTAAAATAAAGGAAATTAGTTATATATAGCATACAAATGAAACAAACTTATAATAAATATATTGTAAGGAAATCACTTGAAGCTATAGTAATAAAAAATGTAGTACATAGGAAGGGTAAGACATATGAGAATATTATTTGTTGGGGATGTAGTAGGATCTCCTGGTAGAGGTATGATTCAACAATACGTACCGGCATTAAAGAAGAAATATACACCTACAGTAACCATTATTAATGGAGAAAATGCAGCAGGTGGACGTGGAATTACAGAAAAAATATATCGAAACTTTTTAGAATGCGGGGCACAAGCGGTTACACTTGGAAACCATGCTTGGGATAACCGTGAAGTATTTGAATTTATTGATGATGCAAAATATCTTGCAAGACCAGCTAACTTTCCAGAAGGAACTCCAGGAAAAGGGCTTATCTTTGTAAACTGTAATGGAACAGAAGTTGCAGTTATTAATTTACAAGGACGTACTTTCCTTCCTCCAATTGATTGTCCATTCCGTAAAGTGGATGAATTAATTAATATTGCAAAAAAACGTACGAATATTATCTTTATTGATTTTCATGCAGAAACTACAAGTGAAAAACAAGCGTTAGGTTGGTATGTAGATGGTCGTGCTACAGCGGTAGTAGGTACACATACGCATGTTCCTACAGCAGATAATCGTATTTTACCAAGCGGAACGGCATATATCACAGATGTTGGTATGACAGGACCGTACGATGGAATTTTAGGTATGGACCGCGAAGCGGTATTGAAGAAGTTTTTAACAAACTTACCAGTACGATTTGAAGTAACAAATGGTAGAACGCAATTAAGTGCAGTGCTAATTGATGTGGATCCTAATACAGGAAAAGCTAAGAAAATTGAGCGTATCTTAATTAATGATGATCAACCATTTTTTGAGTAATTCTTGGCTAAAATTTAGATAAGTTATTATTTTTTAATTTTTTAGAAAAATTACAGAAATTTAGCAGGAATACGCGTCATTCCTCGTGAATATAAGTTAAAGTGAAATAATTGCTAATACTTTTTATAGAAACGAGGAGGAAACGCGGAATGGAAATATTAAAAGTTAAAGCAACGTCGGTCCCTAATTCTGTAGCTGGTGCACTTGCAGGTGTTATTCGCGAACGCGGAACAGCAGAAATTCAAGCTATTGGTGCAGGTGCATTGAACCAAGCGGTAAAGGCAGTAGCAATTGCAAGAGGATTTGTAGCGCCTAGTGGTTTGGACCTGATTTGTATCCCAGCGTTTACGGATATTATGATTGATGGGGAAGAACGTACAGCAATAAAATTAATTGTAGAACCTCGTTAAGCTTAAACAACCTGTTTGCAGTATGCAAACAGGTTGTTTTTATAATGGAGGAATGAAAATGAAAATTTTTGATGCTCATTGTGATGTGCTTCTTCAGTTATGGAGTGCACAAGGGAAAAAGAATTTTAAACATGATCCGCAATTACATATTACATTTGAACAATTAAAGAGAAGAAAAGGAAGTATACAATGTTTTGCTATATATGTGCCAGAAACAGTGGCATATGAAAACCGATTTGAAGTAGCATTACAAATGGTAGATATTTTTTATAATGAAATTTTATCCCTACCAGGTGTGAAGTTTATGCAGACAAAAGATGATATTAACATGTTAAAACAGGACGAGATTGGAGCGATATTAACACTAGAAGGATGCGAAGCAATTGGAAGAGATGCAATGAAATTACGGTTGTTGTATCGCCTAGGAGTACGTTCTTTTGGACTAACATGGAATTATGCCAATCTGTTAGCTGATGGTGCGCTAGAGACACGTGGGGCAGGTTTAACGACTTTCGGTAAAGAAGTTGTACAAGAACTTAATACGTTACATGCATGGACTGATGTGTCTCATCTGAATGAAAGAAGTTTTTGGGATGTTGTAGAAAGTGCAAAAAATCCTATTGCTTCCCACTCAAACTGTATGAAACTTTGTCAGCATCCACGTAATTTAAACGATGAACAACTTAAAGCTCTTATAAAGCGAAATGGTATGATAGGTGTCACTTTTGTACCGCAGTTTCTAACAAATGAAAAACAAGCGAATATAGCAGATATAGTAAGACATATCGAATATATTTGTTCATTAGGTGGAGAGAACAATATAGGATTTGGTTCAGATTTTGATGGGATTTTAGAAACGGTTGTAAATGTATCAGCGTATCGAGATTATGAAAATGTAATGAATGAGCTTTGTAAACACTATGCTGCATCTACTGTAGAGCGATTTTTATATGATAATTTTGTTGAACATATAAGTTTTTGAGATTTTTGTTTTAAAAATCCAGAAAAATTAGAATTAATTCATTTGATATTATTGCTTTTTTTAAGACCTAATACTAGAATGAAAAACAAAATAGCTTTATACTAAAGATTCAGGGAAATCAGAAGAGGCATAATTTGCGTCCGTTGTAGTTTATTTGTATAAAAAATGCTAAACTATTACTGTAAAAAAATACACTACAATGAATGCAGCCAAAAGGGGTGTAGGAGATGATTAGTCAACTTTCATGGAAAGTTGGAGGCCAACAAGGTGAAGGAATTGAAAGTACAGGAGAAATCTTCTGTATTGCATTAAACCGATTAGGATATTACCTATACGGTTACCGCCACTTCTCATCACGTATTAAAGGCGGCCATACAAATAATAAAATTCGTGTAAGTACAACAGAAGTACGCGCGATCTCAGATGACTTAGATATTTTAATTGCTTTTGATCAAGAAACAATTGATTTTAACTTCCACGAACTACGTCCGGGCGGGATTGTAGTTGCAGATGCGAAATTTAATCCGACAATACCTGACAATACAGATGTAAATCTATATGTGATACCGTTTACAGATATTGCTTCAGAATTAGGCACATCATTAATGAAAAACATGGTTGCTGTTGGGGCATCAAGTGCGGTATTAGGATTAGATGAGACAGCTTATTTAGATGTTGTTGAAGAGATCTTTGGTCGTAAAGGAGAGCAAGTTGTTCAAAAGAATATGGACGCAATTAAGCGCGGCTCTCAATATATGAAAGAGTTACTAGGTGAGAAAGTAAACATGATGCAGCTTGAAAAAGCTGATGGTAAGAAACGCATGTTTATGATTGGAAACGATGCAATCGCATTTGGTGCGGTAGCTGGTGGTGCTCGCTTTATGTCTGCATATCCAATTACACCTGCATCTGAAATTATGGAATACTTAATTAAAAAATTGCCAAAGGTTGGCGGGACAGTAATCCAAACTGAGGATGAAATCGCAGCTTGTACAATGGCAATCGGTGCAAACTATGCTGGTGTTCGTACATTAACTGCATCTGCTGGTCCAGGTCTATCTTTAATGATGGAAGCGATTGGTTTAGCGGGTATTACAGAAACGCCATTAGTGATTGTTGATACACAACGTGGTGGTCCAAGTACAGGATTACCAACGAAACAAGAGCAGTCTGATTTAATGGCTATGATTTACGGTACGCACGGTGAGATTCCAAAAATCGTAATGGCGCCAAGTACAGTTGAAGAAGCTTTCTATGATATTGTAGAAGCATTTAACCTAGCTGAAGAATATCAAGTTCCTGTTATTTTCTTAACAGATTTACAGCTTTCTTTAGGGAAACAAACGGTAGAACCACTTAAGTTAGATAAAGTGGAAATTCGTCGTGGTAAGCTTGATTTAGAAGCGGAATTGCCAGAACGTGAAAATAAAGCATACTTCAAGCGTTATGAAGTAACAGAAGATGGCGTTTCACCACGTGTTTTACCTGGTATGAAAAATGGTGTTCACCATGTTACAGGTGTAGAACATGATGAAACTGGTAAACCATCTGAATCAGCAATAAACCGTAAAGATCAAATGGACAAACGTTTCCGTAAAATGGAGAACTTGAAGTTCAATACCCCTGTCTATAAAAATGTTAAGCATGAAGAAGCAGACGTATTGCTTGTTGGATTTAACTCAACTCGTGGTGCAATCGAAGAAGCAATGGAGCGCTTAGAACAAGAGGGCATGAAAGTAAACCATGCTCATGTGCGTTTAATTCACCCGTTCCCAACAGCTGAAATCGATCCACTTGTGAAAAATGCGAAGCGTGTTGTAGTGGTAGAAAACAATGCAACAGGTCAGCTTGCTAACATTATGAAAATGAATCTTGGTAACGGTGAGAAAATTTCTAGTCTTTTAAAATATGATGGGAACCCATTCTTGCCAAAAGAGATTTACAACGAATGCAAAAAAGGGGTTGTATTAAATGGCAACATTTAAGGACTTTCGTAACAGTGTAAAACCAAACTGGTGCCCAGGTTGCGGAGACTTCTCAGTGCAAGCTGCAATTCAACGTGCGGCAGCTAACGTTGGTTTAAATCCAGATGAACTAGCTGTTATTTCTGGTATCGGCTGTTCAGGTCGTATTTCAGGTTATATTAATTCATATGGTGTGCATAGTATTCATGGTCGTGCCCTTCCAATTGCACAAGGTGTGAAAATGGCAAACCGTGATTTAACAGTTATTGCATCAGGTGGTGACGGTGATGGATTTGCGATTGGTATGGGACATACAATCCACTCTATTCGTCGTAACATCGACATTACATACATCGTAATGGATAACCAAATTTACGGATTAACAAAAGGGCAAACTTCACCACGTAGTGAAGCTGGATTTAAAACGAAAAGTACACCACAAGGTTCAATTGAACCGTCACTAAATGTTATGGAAATGGCTTTAACAGCTGGTGCGACATTTGTGGCGCAAAGCTTTTCAAGTGATTTAAAAGAATTAACACAAATTATTGAAGCTGGTATTAATCATAAAGGATTTTCATTAATTAACGTGTTCAGCCCATGTGTTACTTACAATAAAGTAAATACTTACGATTGGTTTAAAGAAAATTTAACAAAACTAAGTACAGTAGAGGGATATGATCCGTCTAATCGCATGATGGCTATGCAAACGTTAATGGAAAATAACGGATTAGTAACAGGTTTAATTTATCAAAATACAGCACAACCTTCATACCAAGAACTTGTAAAAGGCTATAGCGAGAAGCCTTTAGTGCAATCTGATTTAAATATGGATCAGAAAATGTTTGATGAGCTTGTTGCTGAATTTATGTAATGTAAGAAGAGCAGGTTGCCATTTGGCAACCTTTTTTAATGAGGAAAAATATAAGGTAGTTATATTTACTTAGAAAATTCAGAATGGTAAAATAATATATAAATCGTTGTATGAAAATTGCATGTTCATTAACTAGGAAATGTAATAATAGGATAAGCCTTCTTCTTTGTAAAAATTGGCGAAACGCTTCATACTATGGTAATGTTTATAGGGATAAAGCAATATGCTTTTGGGTAGGACAAAAGAAATACAAAAAGGGAATGTCTATTTGTGTGGGGAAGACTTCATTCTTACGGATGATTAGATTGATTACTCAAGTTTCAAAGGACAAGTTATCTCTCAAGCTATCTAACCATTTTTGAGGTGGGTCTAGGCGCATTAAAATGGACTATAGAGTGTGTATAGTTAAGGGTGAAAGGAGATTACCGATGAACGAGCAACAACGATTAGTAAGTCAACAAGCAAATTCCTCTACGAAAAAAGAAGAGAAAGATTATAGCAAATACTTTGAAAATGTATACCAACCACCATCCTTAAAAGATGCGAAAAAACGAGGGAAAGAAGAAGTTAAAATTGAACGGGATTTTGGCTTACCTGAAGAGTTTCGCAATTTTGGTATAGGGAGAAAGTTCTATATTCGTACATATGGTTGTCAAATGAATGAGCATGATACTGAAGTAATGGCTGGTATTTTCACTGCACTTGGATATGAGCCAACCTTTTCAACTGAAGATGCAGATGTAGTATTATTAAATACTTGTGCCATTCGTGAAAATGCTGAAAATAAAGTATTCGGTGAACTAGGTCATTTAAAGTCACTAAAACGAAGAAATCCGGACCTTTTAATTGGTGTATGTGGTTGTATGTCTCAAGAGGAATCTGTTGTAAATAAAATTATGCAAAAAAATCAGCATGTAGATATGGTGTTTGGAACGCATAATATTCATAGATTACCGTACATTCTAAAAGATGCAATGTTCTCGAAGGAAACGGTAGTTGAGGTTTGGTCAAAAGAAGGGGACGTAATTGAAAACCTTCCGAAAGTACGCCGTGGCGATATTAAAGCTTGGGTAAATATTATGTATGGCTGTGATAAGTTCTGTACATATTGTATCGTACCGTATACACGCGGAAAAGAGCGAAGCAGACGTCCAGAAGACATTATCCAAGAAATTCGTCATTTAGCTGCGAATGGTTATAAAGAAATTACGTTACTTGGACAAAACGTAAATGCATATGGTAAAGACTTTGAAGATATAGAATATGGTCTAGGCGATTTAATGGATGAACTCCGTAAAGTTGATATAGCCCGTATTCGTTTTACAACGAGCCACCCACGCGATTTCGATGGTCACTTAATTGAAGTGCTTGGAAAAGGTGGAAACTTAGTAGAACATATTCACTTACCAGTTCAATCTGGAAGTACAGATATGTTAAAAATTATGGCGCGTAAATATTCACGTGAGCATTATTTAGAACTTGTAAGAAAAATTAAAGAAACAATTCCAAATGCAGTATTCACAACTGATATTATCGTCGGTTTCCCAAATGAAACAGATGAGCAATTTGAAGAAACGATGTCGTTATATCGTGAAGTAGGATTTGATACTGCCTTTACCTTTATTTATTCACCGCGCGAAGGTACACCAGCTGCAAAAATGAAAGATAATGTACCGATGGAAGTGAAAAAAGAACGTCTTCAACGCTTAAATACACTAGTAAATACGTTGGCAATTGAAAAGAATAATCGTTACAAAGGTCAAATTGTAGAAGTGTTAGTTGATGGGGAAAGTAAAAATAATCCAGAAGTACTTGCAGGTTATACTCGTACGAATAAACTTGTAAACTTCGTCGCTTCAAAATCTTTAATTGGTCAGCTTGTGAAAGTAAAAGTAACGGAAGCAAAAACTTGGTCTCTTAACGGGGAATTAGTTGAAGAGCCGATTGAGGTGGAATAATAGATGAAAGCATATTCAAAAGATGAAATTGTTGAACAAGCGAAAGAATTAGCAAAAATGATTTCTGAAACAGAAGAAGTTGATTTCTTTAAGAAAGCAGAGGCGCAAATTCATAAAAATGAAAATGTAAAGCGCGCAATTGATGAAATTAAAGCACTGCAAAAGCAAGCAGTAAACTTGCAGCATTACGGGAAATGGGAAGCTTTGAAAAAAGTAGAAGCTGAAATTGATGCCCTGCAAGATAAGTTAGACAGTATTCCAGTCGTACAAGAATTTAAATCTTCACAAACATACGTAAATGACTTACTACAGCTAGTTGCAAGTACGATTTCTAACAACGTAACAGATGAAATATTAATTTCAACTAATGGCGATGTATTGAAGGGTGAAACGGGTGCAGCGGTAGAAAGTAAAAAAGGAAATTGTGGTTGTTAAAGAGATGTCGAATTGACATCTCTTTTTTTAGTGGATTAAACGTAGTTCTTCTCGAAAAAAGAATGACACATTCCGCTATTGTCACGCATATGATTAAGTGAATAGTGATTGAGGAGGGTTACGAATGTCCGAATTTAGAGAGATTATTACAAAAGCAGTGGTTGGAAAAGGACGTAAGTATACAAAGTCAACGCATACATGTGAATCGAATAATGAGCCAACAAGTATTTTAGGGTGCTGGGTAATTAACCACTCGTACGAAGCAAGAAAGAACGGAAAGCATGTGGAAATTGAAGGTTTCTATGATGTGAACACTTGGTATTCATTTGATGGCAATACAAAGACAGAAGTTGTAACAGAACGTGTGAACTACACGGATGAAGTAAGTATTGGGTATCGTGATAAAAACTTTTCTGGTGATGATTTAGAAATTATTGCTCGTGTCATTCAGCCACCAAATTGTTTAGAAGCTCTTGTGTCACCAAATGGTAATAAAATTGTTGTAACTGTAGAACGTGAATTTGTAACAGAAGTAGTTGGCGAAACGAAAATTTGTGTAAGTGTAAATCCTGAAGGTTGTGTAGAATCAGACGAAGATTTCCAAATCGATGATGATGAGTTTGAAGAGTTAGATCCGAACTTTATCGTTGATGCAGAAGAAGAGTAATAGAAAGCTAGGGAGAAGTTCTTCCTAGCTTTTTACTTTACATAAGTAGTGCTTGAATGAACATGGTTCCTTATGAAATGTGCTATAATGAAGAAAGACTCCTGAAATAGGAGATATGGATGTCCGTGAAGTGTGACATATATGAAAATTGATTACTATGTAAGAATTATGGAGGAAAAGTATGACGCAATATACCCCTATGATACAGCAATATTTAAAGGTTAAGGCAGACTATCAAGATGCCTTTTTATTTTTCCGATTAGGTGATTTTTATGAAATGTTCTTTGAAGATGCGATTAAAGCAGCTCATGAGCTTGAAATTACATTAACGAGCCGAGATGGTGGTAGTAGTGATCGTATACCGATGTGCGGTGTACCGCATCATGCAGCTAAAAATTATATTGAGCAACTTGTTGAAAAAGGATATAAAGTAGCTGTTTGTGAGCAAGTGGAAGATCCAAAAACAGCTAAAGGTGTAGTGCGCCGTGAAGTAGTACAACTAATTACGCCAGGAACGATGATGGAAGGGCGTACGATTGATGAGAAAGAAAATAACTTCTTAGCAGCATTAACACATTTTGAAGATGGATCGTATGCTTTAGCTTGTAATGATTTAACGACTGGACAAAATACAGTAACGTTGTTAACAGGTTCAGTAGAAGATATTTTATTAGAAGTGTATGCAACTGGTTCAAAGGAAATTGTTGTAGATTCTTCATTTTCTAAAGATGAATTAAATAAATTAACTGAAACATTAAAAATGACAATTTCATATGAAGATGCAACGGCAATTCCTGAAGGATTAGAACATCTTGTGAAAAATGTTTCGCAAGCAAAGTTAATTAAAGCAATTGGACGCTTATTTAACTATGTGATAAGAACGCAAAAACGTTCATTAGATCATTTACAACCAGTAGAAATTTATTATACGAATCAATTTATGAAAATTGATGTGCATTCAAAGCGAAATTTAGAGCTGACAGAAACACTTCGAACGAAAGAAAAAACAGGATCATTATTATGGCTATTAGATAAAACAAAAACAGCTATGGGTGGTCGTATGTTAAAACAGTGGATGGAACGTCCACTTATTCAGAAAGAAAAAGTTGAAGAGCGTTTAGAAATGGTTGAAACATTTGTAAATGATTACTTCTTACGTGAAGATTTAAAAGAAAAACTAAAAGAAGTATATGATTTAGAACGTTTAGCAGGGAAAGTTGCATTTGGTAATGTGAATGCACGGGACTTATTACAGTTAAGACGATCTTTACTTCAAGTACCAGCTATTTTAGAAGCGATTAGTTTGTTAGATAATGCTTATGCAGCAAGGTTAATTCAAGGGGCGGATCCATGTGAGAGCTTAACTGAATTACTAGGAAGAAGTATTCAAGAAAACCCACCGCTTTCTATTAAAGATGGAGATATTATTAAAGACGGTTATAATGACAAGCTTGATCAATATCGTTACGTTAGTAAAAACGGAAAAACGTGGATCGCTGAGCTTGAAAAACGAGAGCGTGATATTACAGGAGTTAAATCGTTAAAAATCGGGTACAACCGTATTTTCGGCTACTACATTGAAGTGACGAAGGCGAATCTTGCAGCACTTCCAGAAGGGCGCTATGAGCGTAAACAAACACTTGCTAATGCGGAACGTTTCATTACAGATGAACTGAAAGAAAAAGAAACATTAATCTTAGAAGCAGAAGAAAAAATTGTACAACTAGAATACGATTTATTTACAGCGCTTCGTGAAGAAGTAAAAGTATTTATTCCGAAATTACAACATTTAGCGAAAGTAATTAGTGAATTAGACGTACTGCAAAGTTTCGCGACAGTTAGTGAAGAAGAACAGTTTGTAAAACCTGTACTAACAACGAAGCGCGAAATCTTTATTAAAGATGGTCGTCATCCTGTCGTTGAAAAAGTATTGAACGGGAAATTGTATGTACCGAATGATTGTATTATGCCAGAGAAGATGGATGTCTTTTTAATTACAGGACCGAACATGTCTGGTAAAAGTACGTATATGAGACAATTAGCACTTGTAACTGTTATGTCGCAAATCGGTTGTTTCGTACCAGCAACAGAAGCAGTATTACCTGTATTTGATCAAATCTTTACGAGAATTGGTGCAGCGGATGATTTAATATCAGGCCAAAGTACATTTATGGTCGAAATGTTAGAAGCGAAAAATGCAATTGCAAACGCATCAGAAAGAAGTTTAATTTTATTTGATGAAATTGGACGCGGTACATCTACGTATGATGGGATGGCGCTTGCACAAGCAATCATTGAACATATTCATGACCAAATTGGTGCAAAAACGTTATTCTCTACGCATTATCATGAATTGACAGTGTTAGAAGAGAGTTTAGATCAACTGAAGAATGTACACGTTTCAGCTATTGAAGAGAACGGAAAAGTAGTATTCCTTCATAAAATTCAAGATGGAGCAGCTGATAAAAGTTACGGAATTCACGTTGCGCAACTTGCGGAGCTTCCAGATAGTTTAATCGCTCGTGCGAAAGAAGTGTTAACACAACTAGAAGGACAAGAAGAAATTATTATTCCAAAGCGTGTAGAAGTGAAAGTGCAAGAGCAAGAAGTTATTCCAGAACCTGTAGTTGTAAAAGAAGCGCCAGTAGAAATACAAGAGACGAAAGTAGAGACTGAAGAAGAATCGCAACTATCATTCTTTGGTGGAGAACAGTCTTCGAAAAAACAAGACAAGCCAGTTCTAGATGCAAAAGAAACGGCAGTACTTGCGCAAATTAAAAAAATTGATTTACTTGATATGACACCTTTAGAAGCGATGAATGAACTGTATCGCTTACAGAAAAAGTTAAAGAAAGGATGAGTAAGTAGATGGGGAAAATTCGCAAACTCGATGACCAACTCTCTAACTTAATTGCGGCAGGGGAAGTAGTAGAGCGACCTGCCTCAGTCGTAAAAGAACTTGTGGAAAATTCTATCGATGCGAATAGTACATCTATTGAAATCCACTTAGAAGAAGCTGGTTTATCGAAAATTCGCATCATTGATAATGGAGATGGTATTGCAGAAGAAGATTGTATCGTCGCCTTTGAACGACATGCGACGAGCAAAATTAAAGATGAAAACGATCTGTTTCGCATAAGAACACTCGGTTTCCGTGGCGAGGCATTGCCGAGTATTGCCTCTGTTAGTGAATTAGAATTAATCACTAGCACAGGTGATGCGCCTGGTACACACCTTATTATTAGAGGTGGAGACATTATAAAGCAGGAAAAAACAGCGAGCCGAAAAGGAACAGATATTACAGTACAAAACTTATTCTTTAATACACCAGCGCGTCTAAAATATATGAAAACCATTCATACAGAGCTTGGGAATATTACAGATATTGTGTATCGTATTGCAATGTCACATCCAGAAGTATCATTAAAGCTGTTTCATAATGAAAAGAAATTGCTTCATACATCAGGAAATGGTGATGTAAGACAAGTACTTGCATCGATTTATAGCATTCAAGTTGCGAAGAAGCTTATTCCGATTGAAGCACAATCTTTAGATTTCACAATTAAAGGTTATGTAACATTACCAGAAGTAACGAGAGCATCTCGAAATTATATGTCAACAATCGTAAATGGCCGTTACGTTCGAAATTTCGTATTAATGAAAGCCATTCAGCAAGGATATCATACATTACTGCCAGTCGGACGATATCCAATCGGCTTCTTATCAATTGAAATGGATCCAATGCTTGTTGACGTTAACGTACATCCAGCGAAATTAGAAGTTCGTTTTAGTAAAGAACAAGAACTGCTAAAGCTTATCGAAGAAACATTGCAAGCGGCATTCAAAAAAATACAGCTCATTCCAGATGCAGGTGTAACAACGAAGAAAAAAGAAAAAGATGAAAGTGTGCAAGAACAATTCCAGTTTGAGCATGCGAAGCCGAAAGAACCATCCATGCCGGACATCGTTTTACCGACTGGTATGGATGAAAAACAAGAAGAACCAATAACTGTGAAACAACCAGCACAACTGTGGCAACCGCCGAAGCAAGAATGGCAACCACCACAGTCGCTAGTAAGAGAAGAGCAAAGTTGGCAGCCATCTACTAAACCGATAATGGAAGAACCGATTCGAGAAGAAAAATCGTGGGACAGTAACGAAGAGGATTTTGAACTAGAGGAATTAGAAGTAGAAGTTCGGGAAATAAAAGAGATTGAAATGAACGGTAATGATTTACCACCGCTTTATCCAATTGGACAAATGCATGGAACATATATTTTCGCCCAAAATGATAAAGGCTTATATATGATTGACCAGCATGCCGCGCAGGAACGTATTAATTATGAATACTTCCGTGATAAAGTAGGACGAGTAGCGCAAGAAGTACAAGAACTACTCGTACCATACCGTATTGACTTATCTCTTACTGAATTTTTACGTGTCGAAGAGCAGCTAGAAGAACTAAAGAAAGTCGGTCTATTCTTGGAGCAATTCGGCCATCAATCCTTTATCGTCCGCTCACATCCAACGTGGTTCCCGAAAGGACAAGAAACAGAAATTATCGATGAAATGATGGAGCAAGTCGTTAAACTAAAAAAAGTTGATATTAAAAAATTGCGTGAAGAAGCAGCCATCATGATGAGCTGTAAAGCATCGATTAAAGCAAATCAATATTTAACGAACGATCAAATATTTGCTTTACTGGAAGAACTTCGTACAACAACAAACCCATACACATGCCCGCACGGAAGACCGATTCTTGTGCATCATTCTACTTATGAGTTGGAGAAGATGTTTAAGAGGGTTATGTAGGGATAATATATTGAGGTCAAAGTTAATCTTACTGAGTTAAAAATAAATTATAAAAAAGATGTTTTCGGTATAATGCCGAAAACATCTTTTTGTTTGTTTCAATTGGATCATTTTTTATAAAAAGTTGGATTATTTCCTGCCGATATTGCTCAACAATCCCGCCTGGTAGCTTAATAAGAAAAGCTTTTATTCAAATACAACCATTTCCCCGACATCTATAAATTCAAATCGCTTATAAATATTTTTCCCATCATCTGAAGCTTGTAATACAACTGGCTTTTGTTTGATTTAGAAGAAATTGAAACATGTCACTGCCAATTCCTTTACCTCTAAATGTTTCTTTTGTCATGACATCATAAATACCATAACTATCTGGCGGAGTGATTTTGTAGTTTATTTAAATTTGAGCGTATCAATCTTAAGGTTGTAAGTAGTTCTAGACTAAGATAACTTTGATTTATCTATGTATAAAAAAGCGCCGTATATCAGCACTTTTTAAAGGTACGTAAATTGTATAATAAAGATTTCTACATTACTAAACACATAACTATGAATGGCCAAATATTGATTCTTATTTGGCTAATTGTCATAAGGATCAATATCATTATTTATTTTTATTATTATTAATTTTTTCCGTATATAACACCTGTTCTTTATAGTGCTTCTTAATTGGGAAAGTGTGTGTACCAGAGCCGTTTTTAAAATTTTTATTGATAGGATTCTTTAGAGGGATTGTTGTAGTTTCTGTAAATTCATATGGGTAGTTGATTTTAGATTTATCTTCAAACATGAAAATGCCTCCTTTTAGGATTTCCTGAATTCTTTACTATAACATGATATGCATATAGATTTTTTTTGGACTAGTTATTTATAGAGGTTAATGGAATTTAATTACGTAACTACTGAAGTATTTTAAAGGAAAACAATTCGAGAAAGATATTGTATGAATAGCCGCTCGCTATTATTGTTGTTTAAGTTATCATGGTATATTTGAAATTCACGTAGCATATCAGTCTATCTAACAAGCACTACGTGACGAGTTCTTTTATATAGGTGAAGTTAATTGTGCATATATATTCGTTATAAATTGTTTTTATAATGTAATCCATATAGGTTTTTCCTGATAATATAATGTGGGATATTATAGTCTTATTAGGTTATTAGGAACATTTAATGCTGTTTCACAACTGAAAGGGAATTGAAAAAAAACTGAAACTTTTCTCATAAAAATTCAATCTAACTTGAAAAATGAAAGGAAAATGAAATTTTTCACAAGATATTCTTTGTTAAGATAAAAAGCATACATAAATAAAGTGTTGACATATCTTAAAAATGTATTTTCAAGATATAGTGGGGGAAAAGATGAGATTAGAAAAACAATTAATAAAAAAGATGTATTATGAAACATTCCTAATGGAGAATGAAACAAAACCAACTCTTGACGTACTTGGACAAGCTTATGTAAACGAAGAAAAAAATGAGATTTCTGATGGATCTTATATTCGTTTTGCGCAAGGTGAATTTTATTATCGCCATCAAGATTTTGAAGCAGCTATTTTTAAATGGGAGAAGGTTAGTAATGAATTAGCACCATGGGCACAAAAAAATATTGCGGATGCTTATTTCGAACTTAATCAATTAGCAGTTGCTGAAAATGTTTATACTTCCATTACTACTGATAATAAAATATTGATGACCGAGATTGGACTACAATTACTTTCTCTTTACATAGAGCAAAATAATTTTGACTCAGCTTTCTCTGTTATTAAAGAAGCAGTTTCCTTAAATCCTGATTATCCAAATGTCACAAAAATTGCCCGTTCTTTTTATGAGGAACAGCAAGATTTTGATAGTGCAGTAGAGCTTGCTGTGAATGAGTTAATTCGAACAGAATCTTATCCATGGTTTGAGGTGTTAAAAGGATATATTGATAAAGGATTTACTAAACATATTTCACCAGATTATTTTTATGATGCATTAATTACATTAAATAATGTAGATCAAGTACAATTTACACAAATGGTTTCATCACTTTGGAACAGTTATAGAAATGAACAAAATTACTTATTATGGCTTAATACAATAAATGAGTTTTTCTTACATATTGAAATACATTCGTCCGATATATGGGACAAAATTTCTTCTCTTTACGAAGAAACGTACTTTGCATTAATTCAAGGGCAATATATGCTTAGACAATTACACGATATCATTCCAAATCTTTTAACAAATTGGTTAAAAGTAGTCAATCCATCTTATGCTGTATTTCCATCAGCAGCTGTATTGGCATGGGAGGAGATTTTCCCTTCCAAAATAGATTCAGCAAATATAAAACATGCGGAAAACCTAATGTCATATTCTATTAATCATGTGAATGGTTTAGAGTACAGTTTACATCTTTTTGATTCTATTACACAGTGGGCACAAAAGCACAATATAGAAATAGGTCACCGATTTAGATGGTTAGTTGACGAACTCGCAGATTTAAGAACAACTCGTATTTTAGTAACGGGAACTTCAGGGAACGGAAAAACTACATTTATCAACTCTATATTAGGAGAAAATATATTAGAAAAATCAATTTCAAATGTAGTAGTTTTAAAAAATGATGCTCATACAGAAATTAACGCCATAACAGACGCTGCAATTACAACAACGGAAGATGTCTCTGATTACCATAATATGATGTCTCAGCACCATCAAACATATAGAGATAGAGCATGTGTTGAATTTAAATTACCATGCAGATTTTTAAGTGAAAATAAACTTACATTTGTAGTTACACCTGGCTTTAATAGGAATAACGACACTAGGGATGAGGTATTTGAATATCTAAATTCTGTGGATGAATTATTGTTTGTATTGAATGCGGATTCACCTTTTACTGATAAAGAGCGTGATATTCTATTAAGCATTCAAGAACATACACCAAATTTACAAGTGCATTTCTTATTAAATAAAATCGATAACATTTATAGTGAAGCAGAAGTGAAAAGAGTATTACATGATACGGCAGCGAGAATAAACACATATTTCCCGCATGCGAGAATTTTCCCTTACTCTTCGTTATATACAAGTAGTCAGCAATTGAATGAATTAACAGAGTTTATTCATTTTAACTTTAATCATAAAAATATCGATGCAGAACGTACTGAAAAGCTATTGTTTTTCATTCGAAAAACAATTACATATCTTTTAGATAAACGAGTTGAGAAAGAAAATAATCTAGTGGATGCTATGAATTGGAATGAGGATATGCTAGTGAAACTAAACGGTAGCATTAATAACCTTACTGCATTTGAGAGGGAAAAAATTCATTTCATTACACAATCATATCGTTCAATGAAGACTGAAATTACAAATGATCTTACCGAAAATATTCCGAAGATATTAAAGAGCTGTTCTAATTTAATTAGTGAAGAAAGCGATTTCGGGCGCATGGATACGGAACTAAATAAAGCAATGAATGAAAGAGTGCATAAATATTTAGAACAAACTGTATTACCTAATCTTGCTCTTTCTATGCAAAATTGGATTGCAACTTCTAATAATGAGCTTCTTCAAAGTCAAACGTATTTAGAAGAACTTAGTGAAGGGCTTAATTCACTATTTGGAGAAAATAGAATACAGTTAGAATGTGACTTTAAAGTGCTTGATGACTGGCGTAGAGATACTGACAGGATGACGACTAGAATACAAATGGATGAAGTAAATATTTTACGTCGATTTACGCCAGCACAATTTTTACTGAAAAGTGCCGGTAAATTATTTGGAGTTCTTCCTAAAAATAAATCTATGCTGTATAACAAATACAAACAGTATGTAGAAAATGAAGATTATACCGAGGTAACGGATTCTATTATGAAGAAGTTTTTCTTGCAATTTGAGCTGTTTGAAAACACACAAGAGCGAGATATTAATATATTCTTTAGGAATCCATTTAACTCCTTGAAACAAGCTGTAGAAAATATGCAATTAGAAATACAAGAAAAACAAGAGATGTTACATAAAATGAAATCAAATCCTGAAGTTTATCATGATTCTATCGTGCTCTTTGAATTGAGATTACGTCAATGTGAAGTGATTTTACATATAGGTGATGATCATACCTATACAGATGTAACTTTAGAAACAAGCGTAGAATAAAAGTTAAAAATTTCAGGTTTTTTATATGAAATTGCATCATGTGTTATAAGAGAATAAAAGGGAGCAACTGTAATGAGTTGCTCCCTTTTTATATTTAGATTATTTTTCTATTTATTTAATTTTAGTTTGTACTTCGCCAGTTTTAATTTTATTACTTTCTGAGAAACGTAATAAATCGCCTTCAATAATTTTGTCAGACATTCGTAATTCATTTTGTGCACGGTTAATGAGTGCTTGCGCTTCTTTCTTTGGTAAATTTACAATTTCACCTGTTATGCGGTCATAGAAAATATTGTTTTTGTAAGCATACTTGTCTGTAACGAAGCTACCATCACGTAAAACAACAAAGCCAGTATATTCATCTGAAAACATATCATGACCAAAACGGATATCGTTCGTAGTATCAATTCCTAATAAATTTAGAATAGTAGGTTTCATATCAATTTGCCCCGTAGGCTTTGATATAGTTTGACCTTCTGTCTGTCCAGGGATATGAATATATAAAGGTGTGCGTTGTAAATTTAAAGTGTCAAATTCTGTTATTTGATCTTTTTCTAAAAACTGTGCCATTGCGCGATTATGTTTTTCAGAAATGCCATAATGATCACCATATAAAACAATAATAGAATCATCATACATTCCCTCGGCTTTCAAACGCTCAATAAATTTTTTAATTGATTCGTCTAAGTAACGTGCTGTTACGATATAACGATCAAATACGCCATTACCAGAGTTGTATGGTTCAATGAATTTTGTATCTTCATCATACGTAAATGGATAATGGTTTGTTAGAGTAAGGAAACGAGCGTAAAATGGTTGATTAACAGTTTTTAATATATCTACTGATTGATCAAAGTATTCGATATCTTTTAAGCCCCAATTTAAATTTGTTTCAGGCGTAATTTTGTAATCAAGTTCATTATAGTAACGATCATAACCGAGAGCAGAGTACATGATATTACGATTCCAAAATGTTGCGTTATTCGCATGGAATACAGAAGTGAAATAACCTTGCTGACGTAAAATTTCTGGAGTCGCAGTATAATCGTTGTTACCGTGTGTGAAGAATACAGCTCCTCGATTTAATGGATACAACGACGTATCGATGAGAAATTCAGAATCGGATGTTTTTCCTTGTCCAGTTTGATGGAAAAAATTATCAAAGTAATAGCTTTCATTTATGAATTCATTCAAGAATGGCGTAACTTCTTGGCCATTGACCGATGCACCTATTAAAAAGGTTTGCAAGGATTCAAGAGTAACGACAATTACGTTTTTTCCTTTCGCTGAACCAAACATATTAGGGTTTGGTTCACTTTGGTTTGCCTTTACATAGTTTTCTGTTTCTTGTAATTTGCTACTATCAGCAAGTGCTTTTTGTGATCCTGCTTTTACTTGCAGTGTTAAGTCATATACTTGATGAGTGTATAGTCCTAAATTTTTAACAAGCATGACTCGGTCGAATGATCTCGTTAATAGTTCAGGTCGTTCTTTTTCTGCAAGATGTAGATTTGCAGAAAATACACCAATCGTTAAGAGAAAATATAACAAGCGTGCCGAATGAGTTACACGTCCTGTTTGGAAGACTAGTGACTTCTTCTTTAATAAAATAAAGAAGAAAATAATGTCTACGAATGCGAGAATAATTTTGTAGTTCAATATTTCTATAATACTGCCGCCTAATTGGCCGAAGTTTGATGTTTGTCCAAGTACTGGTAACGTAACGAAATCACTATAAAAATCATAGAACATTACATTCCCAACGAGAACAATTGTTAATAAGAAATTGATACATAGCGCGATATAATTTCGTTTTTCACCGGTTGCAAATAATGCTAGTCCGACAAAAGCTAATGATGCAGCGAGAGGGCTAATAAACAAAATAAGCTCTTGTATAGAAGACTCAATTTTTAAATCAAAACTGAATCTTGTAATAAGATATGTTTTTAACCATACTGCTAAAGCAATTATTAAAACAAAGCTTATATTTTGCATTTGTAAATTGATTTTATTTTTCATTTTTACACCTTCTTTATACATTTTATTTAACTTGTGTTATATATTATGTTTTTATAACTATTAGAGTATAATGAACCATTTAACTTATGTTTTCCAAAGGTAATAATATGAAGTATTCACATACGTACAATGGGGAATTTTAAAGCACAAATCTATTTTTTAGAAGCAGAACAGAAAAAGTCATAGTTGTAGTAAAAAATACTTATAGACATCCTAACATATTAAACACTATGATGAAGTTACAAAATATCGAACAAATGAAAGTGGAAACGAATAGAGACTTGTAAAACTGTTGACATTCAATTTGTTAGAATGGAATGTCAATAGTTTTACATACATAGTTATGTTACATATGTATCTCATAAAATCCCGATTCTTTGCGGGATAATCGTTAGGGGGGGAGGGATAAGGTACATAAATAAAGCGTTGTGAAACTGAAAATATTTAATTGGTATCTTAATTAAAGAATTTAAACCGTAGATAAACATTTTCCAACATACAACCCACTTGCAGCAGCTTGAGATAATGAATGAGTGACGCCTGAACAATCTCCAACTAAAAATAGTCCATGCACACTTGTTTCAAAATGGTTATTGAGTTTTATCGTAGGAGCATAGAACTTTCCATCAATTCCATATAATAAAGTATCTGTATCGATCGGTTCTTGGATGAATTGTTCTAAGCGTAATAAAAATTCTTTAAGTCCTTCAATATATAATGGAGGAATTTCTGTATTCAAGTCTCCATAACCTCCTTGTAGTGTAGGCTGTATATGGTTATGTTTCATGTCGTTCGCTGTTGTAGGCTGTTTATTTAGTAAATCCTCTAAGCGCTGTATAACAATCCGATCTCGTCCTTGGTTAATGCCTTTAATAATTGAACTTGCGTATACATTTGCTTCTTTGAGAGTTGGAAAATAGCGAGGAATAAATAAAGTGAAATTTAAATTAGAGGTGCCAGTTCCTTGCTCTCGAAAATTTTGACCGTCAGGCATAACTAAACCTTCTTCGTACTTTCGAATGATGCGTCCTTGTGGATTCATACAGTAAGTAGTTGCTGTGAAATACTCACCTTGATAAGAAAGTTTTGTTTCAAAAGTATCTTTTAATATAGAACGTAATTGATGTTCTTTCATTTCTACTCTAATTCCTAAATCTACACGTGTTTGCTCCTGAGAAATATTTAGAGAACTGCACATTTCTTTTAACCAATCGGCCCCAGAGCGCCCAGTTGCAAATACTAGTTGCTTAGATTGAACTGTTCCTTCATTTGTCTCTATTGTAAAATGATCTTCCTGTTTCAGAATATGTTGTACATCTATATGAAATTGGATCTTTATTTTCGTCAGTAAAAATTCATAGAGCTGCTGAAAAATATTACTGGAAAGTGTAGTACCAAGATGTCTTACTTCTGTTGTGAGCATTTGTAAACCACACGCTTCAGCTCTCTTAGTGAGATTTGAATTTTCAGTAGAATATTTTGAGACAGAACTTCCACCAAACTGGCATAGAATTTCATCTACTTCAGCCATGAGTTGTATAAAGACCTCTTTACCGACTTTTTGCTCAAGTTCTCCGCCAAATCCGTTTGTATAATTAAATTTCCCTTCAGATTTTCCTAAACCACCAAACCCGAAATATTTATCACATGTAGTACAATTGCATGTTTTCCCTTCGTCTAAAGGACAATGTCGATCTTCAAGCGCTTTACCTTTATCAAGAATTAAAACCTTTTTGTTACTTTTAGCTAGTGAATAAGCCATAAAAATGCTACTTACTCCAGCACCGATAATTGTAACATCATACATATTCTTTCACCTGCTAACGAATAGTTTGTTTTTTATTTTTCTAGTGTATAACAATTTTATGAAGTTAAGAAATAGCTTTTATTAATAAAGAGGGAGTTTTTGAACTTGATGCTTTTTTAATTTCTCCGACTGGTGGAGTAAATACAAATGTTTTTATTTGAAAGAAGAGATAGTTTTAAAAGATCACTATGTCATATGATTAATAAAATCTTACATATAAAAAAACAGACCTTTTAAGTGAAGAGGTCTGTTAATGATTTTAAATCTTATTTAGCGAAGACGTGGTTACCAATTACTGCTACTGTTTGACGTGTCGTAATCCATTTGTCTGTTGATGTTTTCGGATTATAGAAATAAAGCCAATCAGAATGTATTCCATTTGTGGAGATAGCCTCTTCTACTGCCATTTTTGCTTCTGGGCTTGCAGGGTGATTAATTCTTCCATCTGTAACAGGAGTAAATGCATATCCATATTTAATAGGTTCGTAAATAACGCCTGTTATTGTATTTGGAAAACCTTTTGCGTTTACACGATTTAGGATAACTTTTGCTACGGCTACTTTTCCTTTATACGATTCGCCACCTGCTTCAGCAGTAACTAAGCGTGCCATTAAGTCTTTTTCTTTTTCTGAAATGTTTGAGTTGATTTTTAAATGTTGTCCTGTATAAAGTTTGTTTCCGGCTGTATTGTTAATTTGTTTTATAGATTGAACGGTAACATTGTAACGCTTTGCTATCGTTTCTAATGAATCTCCCGGTTGTACTTGATAAATAATTTGTCCAGAAATGTTCACAGGTTTTGCGTTTTGAGGAACAATGTTTTCATTTGAGTTCACGGACCCTGGAATATGTAACTGTTCGCCAATAAAAGTTTGATCGGTTCTTTTATTATTAGCCTGTTTAATGGATTGTATTGAAACGCCGTATTGTTTACTAATGCCCCAAAGTGTATCGTTCTTTTTTACTGTATGAATGGTAGAGGCTTCAGCTGTACTTTGACTACATACGAATGTAATTGCAGCCGCAGATAAAGGGATTATATGTTTTATTTTTAGTAATTTCATTGTAAATCCTCCTAAGAAAAAATTAAGGTGAAACTGTTAAGTAATGTAGTTCGAAATGTTTATATACGTTATATATTAATGTAAGTATATTAGCACGTATAAAATAAATAATCATCAAAAGTTTCTTATTCATGTAGTGTAGAGTCCGAATATGAAATATTGCATATGAAAATACATTGAAGTTCATATTTCTGATTACTATAATCTATTTAGTAGAAAGGGAATACGTAATAGAAATAAAATCATTATAGATTAATATAATGATTAATAATTGTTAATAGGAGGATTGATGTAATGAAAATATTTCAAAAAATGTGTGCGTCAACTGTAATCATTACAACACTTTTAGGAATAGGAGGCACTGTCAATAGTGTACATGCTGATTCTATAGAACAGCAGAGTAAATTAGGAATAGAACAAGAAACAGATAAGCAAATCATTGTAAAATTTAAAGCGGATTTGAAATTTCCATATGAAGATGGTATTGAAAAACAAATACGATCTCAAACGAACGATAAAGTAATAAAAGATCTTTTGACAGAATATCCAGATGTAACATTTACTCGTTTATTCACATCTGTAAGCCCGGAACAAATACAAAACCTTGAGGTGAAAGCACCCAATAATGTATCTACAAGTTTATTAAACTACTATATTCTTCAAACTCAAAATAGTGGGCATGAAGAAGAACTAGTAGATAAGTTAAAGACATCTTCTTTAATAAAAGATGTGTATATGAAGAAACAAGAAAAAATAACACCACCGGAGGTACAACCATTAAGTATATCTTTTAATCCGAATAACAATCCTAGATATGAAAAACAAGGTTATCTTGAAGCAGCACCATACGGTATTAATGCGCCTTTCGCCTGGGGAGTTCAAGGCGGTAAGGGAAGCGATGTCACCTTTGTTGATATGGAATATGGATGGTTATTAAATCATGAGGATTTAGTACATCAAAATATTGAATTAATGTCTGGAATAAATATAGATCAACATGTCGGTCATGGGACGTCTGTACTAGGAATTGTATCCTCTGAGGACAATAAAATTGGGAATATTGGGATTGCGCCAAAAGCGAAAGCAAAGGTGATTTCTCAAATAAGAGATAACGGACAGTATAATACAGCTGATGCAATATTAAGTGCTGTGAATCAGTTAGAAGCTGGAGATGTTTTATTACTAGAGGCACAGGCTTCCTTTGATGGATATGGTGATAAATATTTACCTGTTGAGGTACAACCAGATATCTTTGATGCAATTCGTGCTGGTACAGATAAAGGTGTTGTCATTATAGAAGCTGGAGCAAATGGTTGGAATGATTTAGATCAATTTAAAGATAGAAATGGTAAACAAATTTTAAATCGTAATAGTAAAGATTTTAAAGATTCAGGTGCAATTATGGTAGGAGCGGGCTCCTCATCTTTCCCTCATGAGCGTATGTGGTTTTCGAATTATGGAAGCCGTATTGATGTGTATGGCTGGGGAGAAAACGTAGATACAACTACAGCTGAGCAAAGTCGAAGTGCTGTAAATCTTTATACATCTAGCTTTAGTGGCACGTCGAGTGCTTCGCCTATTATTGCCGGAGCAGCGACTTTAGTACAAAGCATTGCTAAAGAAAATTTAGGACAACCATATAGACCGAGTAAACTAAGAGCAATATTAAGCAACCACAACACAGGAACAAAATCTAAAGATCCATATTCAGATAAAATTGGTGTTTTACCAGATTTGAAGTCTATACTAGTAAACTTAGGGTATGGACAAAGAAAACCAAACGGTGGGAATGAGTTACAAGTAACAGAAAATGAACCAAATAATGAGCCTAGACAGGCAAATAAAGTTAACATTCATACACCGGTGAAAGGAACGCTACATAATAGTGATAATGTAGATGTATTTACTTTCCAAATTGACTCACCAGAAAATATTAATATTTCTCTACTAAATGAACAAAATATCGGAATGACATGGGTACTTCATCATGAATCAGATTTAAATAACTATGTAGCATATGGTGAAAATGAAGGAAATGTAGTTAAAGGTACTTATAATGCAAGGCCAGGTAAATATTATTTATACGTCTATAAGTATGAGAATAAAGATGGTTCATATGTATTGAATATAAAGTAAACGAAAGGAACTTCAGATGAAGTTCCTTTAAATTTTTCTGATTCAGGATATGTGAATGATTTTTTAACTTTACTTCTATGCAATATTTCATACTTATGAAATGTTATTTATTTTTTACTCACCAGATTATATTATATTCAATAAGTTTGATATAAAACAGAAAAAGGAGGAATAATAATGAGCAGTAAGAAATTTATTTTGAAATTATTCATATGTAGTACGATATTTATCACATTTGTATTTGCTTTACATGATAAGCAAGTAGTTGTAGCAAGCTCTGTTAATGAGCTTGAAAATTGGTCAAAGTGGATGCAACCTATACCTGATAATATCCCATTAGCACGAATTTCAATTCCAGGAACACATGATAGCGGGACGTTCAAGTTGCAAAATCCGATTAAGCAAGTATGGGGAATGACGCAAGAATATGATTTTCGTTACCAAATGAATCATGGAGCTAGAATTTTTGATATAAGAGGACGTTTAACAGATGATAATACGATAGTTCTTCATCATGGGCCATTATATCTTTATGTAACACTGCATGAATTCATAAACGAAGCGAAACAATTTCTAAAAGATAACCCAAGTGAAACGATTATTATGTCTTTAAAAAAAGAGTATGAGGATATGAAAGGGGCAGAAGGTTCATTTAGTAGTACGTTTGAAAAAAGTTATTTTGTTGATCCTATCTTTTTAAAAACAGAAGGAAATATAAAATTGGGAGATGCTCGTGGGAAAATTGTACTACTAAAAAGATATAGTGGTAGTAATGAATCTGGAGGATATAATAATTTTTATTGGCCAGATAATGAGACGTTTACCACAACTGTAAATCAAAATGTAAATGTAACCGTACAAGATAAATATAAAGTGAGTTATGATGAGAAAGTAAAATCTATTAAAGATACGATAAATGAAACGATGAACAATAGTGAGGATTTAAATCATCTGTATATTAATTTTACAAGCTTGTCTTCTGGTGGTACAGCATGGAATAGTCCATATTACTATGCCACCTATATAAATCCTGAAATTGCAAACCATATAAAACCAAAGGACCCTACAAGAGTAGGCTGGATAATTCAAGACTACATAAATGAAAAATGGTCACCATTGCTGTATCAAGAGGTTATAAGAGCGAATAAGTCACTTATAAAAGAATCAAAATGATGAGAGTAAGAAGCGATAAAATACGTCGCTTCTTTTTTGTTTTGCAAAAACTAACAGTAGATATCGTACTTTCATGATAGAAAAAAATAAAAACATACGATATAATCTTACATATAAAATTTGTACCTATAAATTTTATATGTACGAATAAATTTAATTTATTGTAATGAAATGGAGGTATATACTATGAAGTTTCCACATGATTTTTTATTCGGGGCTGCTTCAGCTTCTTATCAAGTAGAAGGTGCATGGAATGAAGATGGAAAAGGTGTTACGAATTGGGATGAATTTTCAAAAATTCCTGGTAAAACATACAATGGAACAAATGGTGATGTAGCTGTTGATCATTATCATCGATATAAGGAAGATATTCGCTTAATGGCTGAGATGGGGTTAGAATCGTATCGTTTTTCTATTTCTTGGGCGAGAATATTGCCGGCTGGAGATGGAGAGGTAAATGAAAAAGGAATCGAATTTTATAACAACTTAATTGATGAGTGTTTAAAATACGGGATTGTACCATTTGTCACTTTATATCATTGGGATTTACCATTGCCTTTAGAGAAAGATGGCGGATGGACAAATAAACGAACAGCAGAGGCTTTCGTAAAATACGCAGAAATTTGTTTTAAGGCATTTGGTGATAGAGTTAAACATTGGATTACTTTTAATGAGACAGTAATGTTTTGTGGATTAGGTTATTTAAAAGGTGCACATCCACCAGGAATACAAAATGATGTTCCAAAGTATTTTCAAGCGACTCATTATGTATTTTATGCGCATGCGAAAACAGTTGCGGTGTACAAGCAGCTGAAACAATATGGTGAGATTGGGATTACACATGTTTTCTTACCTGCTTATAGTGTGGATGATCAAAAAGAAAATATACTAGCAGCAAATCATGCGAATGAATATGAAACGTATTGGTATTATGATCCCGTTTTAAAAGGTGAGTACCCGTCTTATGTTGTACGACAATTAAAGGAAAAAGGGTGGACGCCTAATTGGACGGTTGAAGAATTAGAAATCATTAAACAAAATGCCGAAAAGAATGATTTTATTGGCTTTAATTATTATCAACCAATACGAGTAGAAAGATACGATATGGATATAAAGAGCGAGGAGCATTCTAGAGAAAATTCAACACTTGCTCCAGGTAGTCCTTCTTTTGATGGTTTTTATCGAACAGTTAAAATGGATGATAAAACATATACAAAATGGGGATGGGAAATATCTCCCGAAGGTTTCTTAGATGGATTACACATGTTGAAAGAGCGTTACGGTGACATAAAGATGTATGTAACGGAAAATGGACTTGGTGATGAAGATCCAATCATTGACGGAGAAATTGTAGATGTTCCGAGAATTAAATTTATTGAAGAGCATTTAAAAGTAATAAAGCGTGCAATTGAAGAGGGAATCAATTTAAAAGGTTATTATGCATGGTCAGTGATTGATTTGTTAAGTTGGTTAAATGGATATAAAAAGCAATATGGCTTTATTTTTGTCGATCATAATGATAACTTAAAACGTAAGAAGAAACTTTCGTTTCATTGGTATAAACATGTGATTGAAACGAGAGGAGAAGAGTTATAACAGATAAAAGAGTATTTTAGGAGAAAGTGTATGAGTGCAAAGTATAAACAAATTGCAGATGTGTTAGAGCAAAACATTCGAGATGGGATTTTTAATGAAACGAAAAAATTACCTACAGAAGAAGCGTTGATGAATCGATTTGAAGTAAGCCGTAATACGATACGTAAAGTAATTAGTCAGCTTGTGAATAGAGGTTATATTTTTCAAGTGCAAGGTAGTGGCATGTTTTTACGTGAAACTTCTGTAACAGATTACATTAATTTAGGAAGTTTACGTGGATTAACGAAAAATCTCGTTTCGCAAAATATTGAAACGAAAGTGTTAGAGCTTGAAGTAATAGATGCGGACGAAGAGATAGCAAAGCGGATGCAATGTGAAGCTGGAACTAGGATATATTTTTTGAAGCGCTTAAGAATTGTAGATGGAAAACCATTCTCTATTGAAGTAAGTTATTTCAAAAAGGATATTATTCCATATTTGAATGAAGAAATAGCATTAAGTTCTGTATACAGTTATTTCATTGAAGATTTACGATTAAATATTGGTTTTGCCGATAAAGTTATTAGTTGTGAAAAAGTAAATAAAGAAAATGCCCAGCTTTTAGAATTGAATGAAGGTGATCCGGCGCTTCTTATTGAAAATACTGTGTATCTTGTAAATGGAACAATTTTTGAATTATCTCAATCGATGTTTCATTATGAAAAGACTAAACTTTTAAATCGAATTAATTTTAAATGAAAATTAGCATAAATAATCCTGCGAAAAAGCAACTGATCATAAGTGTTCAGTTGCTTTTTATTTTTAAAGTGGATGAGCAAAAAAACGTAAAAGTGGTTGGTCCGTTTTTTGCAAACATCTATTATGATAAGAGAAGAAAGGTAGTATGTTATCAACGTTTTAAAGAGGAAGTTCTTAATAAAAATAGACTAGCCTTAGAGAGGTGAAAATACAATGAGCTTTGCGATTTCACTAGTCGTTATTATTGTAATTGTATCACTGTTTGGGACCGTACTAGTTGCACGAAATGTGGAGGAGAATTACGGAAAGTCCACAAAGAAAAATGTAAAAAACTTATCAACTATTTATATTATCCTTCTTTTCGTACTACTTGTTGGAGTAACGTGGTATGCGGTAGTGATTTAATAGTTTTTAAAGAAAAAGGTTAATATGGTGTACGATGGAGGAGTATGATTTTGATAAAAAATGAACGCCACGTTTTAATTGTTTTTCCGCATCCAGATGATGAGTCATATTGCGTGGCAGGTACAATTTTGGCTTACGCTCAGCGGAATGTTCCTTTAACTTACGTTTGTTTAACGCTAGGTGAAATGGGGAGAGCGATGGGAAATCCGCCTTTTGCAACACGTGAATCGTTATATGCTATAAGAGAGAAAGAACTAAAGAGCGCTACAAATATTTTAGGGATTAAAGATTTACGTATGATGGGATATCGTGATAAAACTCTTGAATTTGAAACTCCTGGAGAGTTAAGACGTGTAATACAAAAATGTGTAGAAGAATTGAATCCTTCATTGGTCATTTCTTTTTATCCGGGGTATGCAGTTCATCCAGATCATGATGCAACAGGAGAAGCGGTGGTTGAAGCGTTATCTAATATTCCTGAAAATAAAAGGCCAACATTTTATGCGGTAGCTTTTTCAAATAGTCATGAAGTGGAAATAGGTCCGCCACATTTTAAAAATGAAGTAAAAGAATATGTTCCAAAAAAGCTAGAAGCATTGCAAGCACATGCATCACAATTTGCGACTAAAGTAACGGAACTGAAAAGAGAGTATGACGATGGTGTACCAGAAACAGTCGAGTGGTTAGAAAGAGAACCGTTTTGGATATATCCATTCAAAGATAAAAATAAGTGATGCTACAGCAGAAGGTGATGAATATGTATTTTGAATATAAGAATCGAAAGGTTTTTTACAATATAGAAGGGTCGGGTCCTGTCATATTGTTTTTACACGGCCTTGGAGGAAACGCAAATAATTGGTTATATCAAAGGCAATATTTCAAGGGGAAATGGACAGTAATCTCTCTTGATTTACCAGGTCATGGAAAATCTGAAGGGCTAGAAATTAACTTTAAAGAATATGTAAATGTTTTGTATGAGTTATGCAATTATTTAAAGTTACAAAAAATAGTCATTTGTGGACTTTCAAAAGGAGCTAGGGTAGGTATTGATTTTGCTATTCAATATCCAGACTTTGTTTCTAGTTTAATTATTGTAAATGCATTTCCCTATTTGGAGCCTGAAGATCGAAAGAAACGGCTTGAAGTATATGATTTACTTAGCTTACATGATAACGGGAAAACATGGGCGGATACATTGTTGAAGGCGATGGGAGTAGCAAATAATGAAGTAATTGTCAGGGGGTTTTATCAATCTTTACAGTTTATTAATCCGGTGCATATTCAAAGATTATTTGCTGAATTAGTAGATTATGATCAAAGACCATTTCTTTTGAATATTTCATGTTCCGCTTTAATTATAAGAGGGGAACATGATGATTTTGTCCCCGAGAAATATGTAAGAGAGTTTGAAAGACGTTTGAAAAATACAACTTTTATTGAGTTTAAAAATAGTGGACACTTACCTTATTTAGAACAACCGAGCAGCTTTAATATGACGGTAGAAAGATTTTTAAATCATGTAATTAATTAATTAATACTATTATTACAGTCAATACTGTTATTAGTGAGTAAAATATAGTTAGTTTTGAGAGGAGGCAACTATATGGAATGGAAACCAAATCGTGCAGATAAAACGCCTGTATATAAACAAATAGCGGATTATATTGAAAGGGGTATTTCTTCAGGTGAGTTTCCTTCTGATAGCAAGTTACCTTCTGAGCGTATGTTAGCAAAAGAGTTACAGGTGAACCGGAGTACAATAGTAGCTGCATATGAAGAATTAAAATCACTTGGAGTAGTAGAACGGCAAAAAGGAAGCGGAACAAGGGTGAATACAGACATATGGGGTGTTTCACATAAACGAATACCGAACTGGGGTAGGTACGTTGAGGATGGATCGTTCTTACCTAATGTACCACTCGTTCAACAAATTAGGACGGAAACACAAAAAGATGACTTAATTAATTTAGCGAGTGGTGAATTGTCACCAGAATTAATTCCGAGTGATAGATTCCGAACGATTTTGTCGGAGAAAACATTTATGGAAAACCTCGGTTATGACCATCCACTTGGAAATGAAATGTTGCGAAAAACAATTGCAGCACATGTTCAGCAATATAAACAAATTGAAGCAGATTCAAATTCTATCCTTATTACATCTGGAGCACAACAGGCACTTAATCTTATCGTTCAATGCTTATTAAAACCTGGCGATGCGATTGCAATTGAGGACCCTTCGTATTGTTTCTCATTGCCGATGTTTAAATCTGCTGGCTTAAAAATATTCCATTTACCTGTAGATCAGCATGGAATGAATCCAGATGACTTAATTGATTTGCATAAAAAGCATCGTATTCGTATGGTGTTTTTAAATCCAGATTATCAAAATCCAACGGGTACTGTGCTTTCATTAGCGAGACGTAAAAAGATTTTAGAGTTGTCTTCTGAATTTGGTATACCGATTGTAGAAGATGATCCGTATAGTTTAACTTCTTTTAATGGAGAAGTGAATCCAACATTAAAATCAATGGATCAAAACGGAAATGTTCTTTATGTAAGTTCATTATCAAAAATTGTTGCATCAGGATTACGTATTGGTTGGGTAATTGGCCCTACGCGTGTAATAGAACGCTTAGCGGATGCGAAGCAGCAAGTTGATTTTGGACATAGCGTATTTACGCAGTGGGTGGCAAATCAATTTTTAGAATCAGAAGATTTTCATGCTCATATTACAATGCTTCGTGGACAATTAAAGGAAAGAAGAGATGCGTTAATTAGAAAGCTTGAAGAAATATTAGGGGACCAGGTTGAATTTTTTGTTCCAGAGGGTGGAATACATTTATGGTGCAAAGTGCAAGGAACGTTTGATGAATATCATTTATTAGGTGAATCTATACGAAATGGTGTAGCGTTTGTCCCAGGAAGTGTTTTAGGTACTAAGAGTGAATATATTCGATTTACTTTTGGGAGAGTAGATGTCGAACAAATTCAACTGGGAATTACGAGGTTTGCGGAAACGTTAAATGAAATTTCATAATAGTGATGCGTAATATTGAAATGAGGAAAAGAAATGAAGTACGTGACGCTTTTACTTCAAGTAGGCGTGTTATATGTATTTGGCTTAGTTGGTACGTGGATTCAGGGAGTGTTCCATCTATCAATGCCAGGAAGTTTAATAAGGATGTTAATGCTGTTTCTACTCCTTTCTACTCGTATTGTACCATTAAAGTGGTTTGAGGAAGGTGCGGAAAAATTAATAGTATTTTTACCGTTATTTCTAATTCCTTCGACAACAGGGCTGATGGAATACGGGTCTTTTCTTTTCAGTAAGGGGAGTAGTATATTCCTTTTAGTAGTAGTAAGTACAGTAGTGACTTTGATTGTTTCAGGGTATATAAGTCAATTATTAGTAACATCAAAAAAATAAAATCGACAAGGTGCACGATGCAAACGGTCTTCATTATTATTACTGTAGTAATGTATGTATTGGCGACAAAGTTATATAAAAAATTTCCGTTTCCATTTACATTACCAGTGTTAACAGTTACGGCAATTATGATTTGTTTATTTCTGACTTTTGATATTTCTCATCATGAGTATAGGGAAAATGGGGGAGACATTCTTTCCGGTTTATTGAGTCCTGCAATTGTAGCGTTAGCGATACCTTTATTTAAAGAGCGAAAAATACTTATGAAAAACTTTTTTTCGATACTTATCGGTGTAGCGGTAGGTATAGTGGCTTTAACGAGTATGAATGTAGTGATTGGTGAGATGTTGAATATAGATAAGGAACTCATATTAACAACACTCCCGCAATTAGCGACGATGCCTATTGCTATTTCATTAGCGGATCAAATTGGTGGTATTCCATCTATGACTTCTAGTTTTGTAGTTGTTGCAGGAATCACAGGTGCTATTATCGGACCAACGGTACTTAAGTTTTTCCGTATAACGAGCACGATTGGAAAAGGAGTGGGAATGGGTTGCGCCTCACATATTATCGGTGTGAGCCGTCTCGTGAAGGAAGGCGAGAAGGAAGCGACGATTGGTTCGGTGACGATGATTGTAACCGGAATACTTATTAGTATAGTCATACCGTATGGAACGAAATTTATATTTTAAAATGTAATGGAGATGATGAAAATGACAACATGGTTTATAGTTACATTATTTATTTTTGGAGCTATTAAAGTATTAGTTTCTAGTATGCCCACTTCTGTTGTAGAATCAATTATTAGTAGATTTGAATTGCATCAAAAGCTTGAGGCGGAGAATACCTCTATATCGATAGATGGAAAAAATATAGAGGGAGAAATGAAATTACAAGTTATTCATGAATTTAATGAGGCTTTATTTTTAGATAAACATTATTTTCCACCGTACGGGGAAGGCATACCAATTGTTATTAATACGAAGAAAGGGAATAAAGAGATTAGGTTTTCTCTGTATAGCTATGAGGAACACGTTGATGTAATAAAGCAATATAAGAAGAAAATCGTTGCCTATCGTTTACGTTCAAAAAGTCTTCAAAACCCTACATCATTAATGGTAACCAAAGATTATGCTTAAGAAGAGATCTATAAGGATCTCTCAGACTGCAGACAAACTATTTTTTGAGAGTTCAGATGCTAAAAAATAGTTTGTCTCTTGCTTTATGGGAAATTTATCCAACAATATTTATACGTAGTGCTTTCTATGCTACAATTTACTACAAGTGAGGAAGGAAGGTGTCTTATGGAAATATCCGTCTATGTTGCAAGTGCATTCAGCAAGGATCATAAAGGTGGAAATAAAGCAGGAGTGGTATTTATTGAGAATACATTGACCACTACTCAAAAAATGGCAATAGCCAAACAACTGGGCTATGCGGAAACCGCATTTATATCAGAATCTGAAATTGCTGATTATAAATTTGAGTATTTTACACCAAAAGAAGAAGTTGATTTATGTGGTCATGCCACAATTGGCTCTTTCGCGATACTGATGCATTTAAATAAACTTTTCAGGAATCGCTATACGATTGAAACGAACAGCGGTGTTCTTACTATTACCATAAAAGATGACATCATATTCATGGAACAAAACAAACCGATATTCTATGATGTTGTATCTCCAAACGAGTTCATCGACTGTTTTGACATTAAAGCTATAGACAATACATACCCAATTCAAATTGTCTCCACGGGTCTAAAAGATATTTTAATTCCTATAAAAAGCGAAACACAATTACATACACTGCAACCTAATTTTGAAAAAATTAAAGAAATCAGCAAGTATTATAATGTTGTCGGGATGCATCTATATACTTTTAATGACAATCGTATTATATGCAGAAATTTTGCTCCACTATACGATATCAATGAAGAAGCAGCGACTGGAACTTCAAACGGTGCATTAGCTTGCTACCTTTATGAACAGCACAACTTGCAAAAAGAAGTCTATGTATTTGAACAAGGTTATTCTGTACACTCGCCTTCTGAAATATTAGTTACATTAGCAACCAATAGCAACAATAAAGTAGAAAAAGTTTATGTTGGCGGCAAAGGCTATTACTGTGAAACTAAGTATTTAAATGTAGAAAATATTGAGTGAAAATAAAGAGATTTATAAGGGTCTCTTTATTTTTGTATGAAATAATATATTTTCCAAATAAAAGAAAAGAAAATCATATAACCAAATAAAGAGTATGTATGATTCCAATCTACGCTATGAATAAAGAAACCTAATCTTTCAGCAATCTGTTCAAAAATGCTGGCACAAATACCTATTGCAACAATAAATAGAGTCCTAGAAAATACAGATAATGTTTTTGAAATTTGTATAAAAGTCGTTGTTAAAATTGGTAGTACAAACAAAGTAAAGCCGATGTTAACTGAAAATATGGAGGGAAAGGGTCTAACCGGAAAGGAATATATTTGTTTCGCAATAAAGAAAGCATCTAAGTAAGTCCCGATAATAGAAGAGAGTAAGATTGTAATAACTAGTGCGAAAAGGTTATTCGTCTTCTCGAAGGAGAACATTTTTCTTTGCAAGAATGGCAAGTTCAATTTTTTCGAGCGTTTTACAGTAGTCTTCTGTAATTTGTCCATTTATATTTTCCTCCTTATCCACTAAGTAATTTACAACTTGCCAGTCCGTAAACCAATCTTCACTGTCAACTTCTTCATGCTCAATATCTCGCCATGCGTAGCTGAGTGCAGGGCTGTATATACGATAAGCGCCATTACGCAACTGGCATTTCTTTATTCGGCGCTTATAAAATTCACGGGAAAAAGTTTCATTTACACTTGAAAATAAATGGGGCCAGTAATCTTTCCTTGATCCTGTATGCGGATGATGTTGAGCCCAGCTTATTATTTGGGATAAAACATGTGTATCCCGAAATAATAATGAATACAACCTTTTTCCGATTAAGATTCGTTCATGTAAGGAAGTAAAATGCTTCATTGTATCACCAAATAGTAATACTTTTTGTTTCTTATCATTTTCGTAGAATGGGAAAAGGATATGATTAAACTGAAAAAAATCAAAGAGTTTAAATCCAATACTATTTAGTACCGTCTTTTTAAAGTGTACATTTTGAATCACTCTTTTTTCTAAATAGTTTTGTTCATTAATAATAGTTGCAATCGCTAATGTTTTTTTATTACCTGTTTTCCAAAAATCGTTCCACATCGTTTCCATAAATGTAGAAACATTTAGGTGAGGGAGAAGGTGAAATAGCTTTTGTGATTTTTTTAAACTTTGTTCGTACAGCAAAAATTGAGGATAAACATCTTGGAAAATAAGCCAATTCCCTCTTTCTAAAAAAGAAAAAAATGTAATTTGATCTTTCTCTGATAAAATTCTCGTATATAAATCGCCCTTTAAATCAGTCATATTCCAACCGCCGTTACGTGATACCATATGTCCAAGTAGTGCCCAATGTATTTCTGGATGTTGAATGTAAAATTGGTAGTATGCGCGTGTTCTTGTAACATTATTTTTATTTAGCTGTTCTGTTTGTATTTTTATGTTGTTAATAATGAGTTGCTCTTCTTTCGTTAATTTATACATCGTGCCAGAATGAATGAGTTTGCTTTTTTGTTTCAATTCATTTTTTACATCAAATAGGGAGAGAGGCAGTGCTTTGGAAGGTCCGTTATATGTATAATTTGAATTGCTTCGGTACATTTCGTTACCTCCCTTTTTCATAAATTTAAACATGACTATTGGCTATGAATCATTCTATTTATTTTATTACGAGTATAAGAAATAAATGAGCGGTGTTTTTTACAGGGAATTTAGTTATCATGCAAACAGTATAAAAAATCTTACTGTTGTAAGGTGAAATGAAAAAACGAAACTATATTTAATAGTTTCGTTTTTTTTATTTTGTCAATTAAATGTAACAAACGACGATTATGATTTGAATCAATTGAAAATAATTCAATAAATTTTAATTGAAATGCTTGGTAGGAGGAAAAGAAATGCTAGATAAAATAATTTTAATCACTGGTGGCACAGGTTCGTGGGGACATGAACTTATAAAACAACTATTAGAAAAATCACCGAAAGAAATTAGGGTTTTTTCAAGAAATGAAACGGTTCAGTTTGAAATGCAGCAACAGTTTATAAATGATGATAGATTAAAATTTATTATTGGAGATATTCGTGACAAGCATCAATTAATCTATGCATGCCAAGGTGTACATTATGTATTCCATCTTGCAGCTTTAAAACACGTTCCAGTATGTGAGTATTATCCTTATGAAGCTATAAAAACTAATATACATGGTACGCAAAATGTAATTGAAGCATCTATACAGATGCAAGTTGAGAAAGTTATATATGTTTCAACGGATAAAGCAGCCGATCCATCAAATACGTATGGGATGACAAAAGCAATTGGTGAGAAGTTAATGGTTCATGCGAATGTACAAACGAAGAAAACAAAATTCATTTGTGTTCGTGGTGGAAATGTTTTAGGGACGAGTGGAAGTGTGGTACCGCTTTTTAAAAAACAAATTAAAAAATCTTCACAAGTAGGGATTACCGATGCAAATATGACTAGATTTTTCTTAACAATTGAAGATGCTGTTGGATTGTTATTTAAAGCCGTATATCAAGGTAGAGGCGGGGAAATCTTTGTTATGAAAATGCCGGCATGTAAAATAACAGATTTAGCAGAAGTGTTAATTGAAGATTCAAAAAAAGAAAATGTGAAGTTAACAGAGATAGGGATAAGGCCGGGTGAAAAATTAAGTGAAATGCTTTTATCTGAGGTAGAGAGTAAAACGAGTATAAGTTTTGATCAAAATTATTTTGTGGTACTACCGACTATGCCTATAGAAGGGCTTCAAGAATATTATGCTAGTTATCCGCTTGTGGATGTGAAGAGTTTTAGCTCACAACAAGACTTACTTGCAAAACATGAGGTGAAACAAATGTTATTAAAGGGAGGTTTTTTACAATGAAAAATAATGCGAGCCTTTTAATAACAGGTGCAAATGGTTTTACAGGACGCCATGCTTGCCAATATTTTTTAGAGCAGGGCTTTCATGTAATTCCTATGTTTCAAAATTGTACACATAGAGAAAAAAATGAAAATGGTATTACTTGTAATTTAACAAATAAGAGCGAAGTAATGAAGGTGATTAAACAAATAAAGCCAGATTATGTATTGCATTTAGCAGGAAGGAATTCGGTCATAGAGTCTTGGACAGCTGCACTTGAATATGTAGAGATTAATGTAATAGGGACGTTATATTTATTAGAAGCAATTAAGCAAGAAGCACCACATTGTAGAACGTTAGTTATAGGATCTGCTTTGCAAGCAGATAGTATAAACGAAATAAAAATTTCAAATCCATATAGTTTAAGTAAAACGATGCAAGTCATTATTGCAGAGGCTTGGGGCGGATTAATGGATTCAAATATTATTATTGCAAAGCCCTCAAACTTAATTGGTCCAGGAGTATCAAATGGCATTTGTTCGATTCTCGCAAAAAAAATGATAGATATAGAATCAGGTAGAAGTAAAGCCATTATTGAAGTAAACAGTTTGAAAGATAGCAGGGATTTTTTAGATGTACGTGATGCGGTTAAAGCGTATCATGTGTTATTACGAGATGGAATAAATGGAAAACAATATAATGTCGGGTCAGGAGTGAAACGATCTTTATTAAATGTACTAGAACAATATAAAGAATTAACAAAGCTAAATTTTTTCATAGAAGAAACAGTGAAAAGTGGGAGCGACTCAAATGAGAGTCTAGAAATAGAGGAAATAAAAAGATTAGGTTGGATCCCAGAAATTCAATTTCATCAATCATTAAAAGATGTACTTGAGTATGCAAAGTGTAATGACATCTGCATTCAATGAAAAATAAAAAGGGTGTAAGAAATATATGAATGGTTATGAAGTAATAGATAATCAAAATATGCTATTTCTTTCAATTGTTGATACGCTGGACTGGAGGGATGAAGAAGCACATGTTTTGCATCTTTCAGAGGCAATAAATAAATATCGAGCGTATGTAGAAGAAGAAAGAGTTAATCGACTAAAGTCAGCATTAGAGGCGGAAACTAGGTATGTGATTCAAGTCTTTGCTCAATATGAGTGTAGTGAGTATGGAAATGATTTTTATGAACTCATTAAAGATCTTTTAAAAGATATAGAGGTGGAGTTAAATATTTATATAAATGATAAAGTTATTTACATTTAAAAGGCTAATATAAAGCTAGATTTTTAATAATAAAGGTGGATATAAATTATGAATAAAAAGATTCTCTTTACTGGGGGCGGTACAGCCGGACACGTTATGATTAATATTGTATTAATTCCTAAATTTATAGAGCAAGGATGGAGAGTTGAGTATATTGGATCCAAAAATGGTATTGAAAAATCATTAGTGCAAAATGTTAAATACAATAGTGTCTCAACGGGGAAGCTTAGGAGATATTGGGATTTGGAGAACTTTAAAGATCCTTTCAAAATTATACACGGTTGTTTACAAAGCTATAAGTTGATTAAGAAAATAAAGCCTGATGTTATCTTTTCAGCAGGAGGATTTGTTTCAGTTCCTGTTGCTATAGGGGCATGGTTAAATCGTGTGCCTATAATTATACGTGAACCAGATAGCACATTAGGACTTGCCAATAAAATAGCATTACCTTTTGCTACAAAGCTATGCACAACATTTCCTCAGACAGGAGAAAATGTAAGTAATGAGAAGAAGGTTTATGTAGGACCAATTGTAAGGGGAGAACTTGAGAAGGGTAACGTATTACGAGGGAGAAGTTATTGTAAATTTCAGCAAGATAAACCAGTATTGTTAATTATGGGTGGGAGTCAAGGTGCTCAATGGATAAATAATATGGTAAGAAAAAGTTTGGAAACATTGTTATTAAATTTTAATATTGTTCATATGTGCGGTAAAGGGAAGGTAGATTCATCTATTGGCATGGAAGGTTATATGCAATTCGAATATATAGGGGAAGAGTTGCCGCATATACTAAATATGGCGAGTGTTGTAATTTCCAGAGCGGGTTCTACTGCTATTTCTGAATTGCTATTCTTGAAGAAACCGATGTTGCTTATCCCGTTAACTAACAGTTCCAGTAGAGGAGATCAAGTTTTAAATGCTGAATATTTTTCTCGGCAAGGATATGCGGAAGTTATACTCCAAGACAGAGTAAGTACGAATACATTTATACATGCAGTAAATAAGTTGTATACAAATAAGGAGAGATATATTCAAAACATGAATGGATATAAGAAAACCAATAATGAGGGGATTCATCAATTAATAGATATAATCAATGAAGTCGTGAAGTAATAGAGATGTAAATAAAAAACAAAAGGAAAGAAGATATCTTCTTTCCTTTTTACTATAGTTGTTCAAATTCATTAGTACTTATCCAGATTGGCTATGTACTATGGGTGAATCCCGATTTCTAATAGCTCAGTAAATGCATTAGTATGGATAGGTTTACTATAATAGTAACCTTGAATAAACTGACATTTATTTTTTTGAAGGAAATTCACGTGTTCTTTCGTTTCTACACCTTCAGCAATAACAGACATTCCTAATGTATTTGCTAATGTGATGATCGTTTTAATAATTTCCATTCCATCGTCACATGTTTCAGACATTGTAATAAATTCTCTTGGAATTTTTAATGTATCGATTGGATATAAAGGTAAGTAAGCTAGCGAAGAATAGCCTGTACCAAAGTCGTCGATTGAAATGTGAATCCCTAAACTTTTTAGTGTACGCAATTTTATCAATGTTTCTCGCTCATCCATCATTGCAATTCGCTCTGTTAACTCAAGATCGAGAGAACTTGCTGGTAAACCTGTATTTGCTAAAGTAGAAGAAATAGACTTTACAAAATCCTCTTGTTCAAATTCTTTAGCAGATAAATTTACACCTATTTTTAAATGTGAATATCCGAGTGCGTGCCAACGTTTCATTTGCTCACAAGCCTGCTCTAATGTCCATTTTCCTATTGGAATAATTTGTAGTGTTTCTTCTGCAATTGGAATAAACTCGTATGGAGAAATAACGCCTAATTCAGGATGATTCCACCTAATTAGAGCTTCTGCACCGATAATTTTATTAGATTCACTATCAACTTGAGGTTGATACAAAACGAACAATTCTTCATTTTGTATTGCATTTGGTAAATCTTTTTCTAATCGTAATCGTCTTTCAATTTTTTTAGCGATTACATCGTCATAAATAGAGACAGCGTTAAGCTCTCTTGTCTTTGCATCATACATTGCAACATTAGCGTTTTTCAAAAGTGTAGCAGTATCGATTCCAGAATGTGGATAAATAGCGATACCGATACTCAGTGATAAAGTTAATGTATGCTCATATATGACAAACGGCTTTTCTATGCTTTTAAATAATTGATTACATAACTCGAATAAGGCATCTTCGTCAGTATAATTTTCAATTAAGATTGTAAACTCATCACCACCGATTCTTGACAGATGAGTATGTGATGGAAGACATGATTGGAATCGCTTCGCTACTTCTTCTAATATGTGATCTCCTGCCGAATGTCCAAGTGTATCGTTAATTGCTTTAAAGCGATCTAAGTCTAAATATAATAGTGCAAACTCGCTTTCTGTCGTTTTAGCATGTTTTATAACTCTTTTTAATTTCTTATGGAAAAAGGCACGGTTCCCAATTTTCGTTACAGTATCATGGAATGCTAAATATTTTATTTCTTCTTGCTGCTTTTTTAGTGCAGTAATATCTTTCACCATAATATAACTTCCTGAAATTTGCCCGTCTATCATAATAGGGACGATGGTAACGTATAAAAAATAAGTAAAGCCATCTTTATATTGAGAACGTAGTTGCAAGGATGCCGATTCTTGTTGTTTCACTTTTTCTAATGCTGATGCTAGTTTATATTTGTCTTCATCTAAAATAATCGAAAAACAAGTTTCACCGAGTAACTCATCTGTTGGTGCTCCAAGTAGTATATTTCCAGCTGTATTTACATTTAAGAATACTCCATTTAAATCAATTGTAAAAATAGGATCAGGGTGATATTCATATAATGATTTGAATTTTTGTTGTTTTTGAGATAGAGCCTCTGATTTATAAACTAAATCAGAAGTTCGTAAAGTAACTTTTTCTTCTAGTTGAGCATTAAATGCCTGTAAACGTTTGGTTAGGGAATTGTTTTGCATACGTACAATAGAATGACGAATGAGTACGAAAATGAAAGTAATACAATTTCCTATAATGAGAGTTGAAGATGCTGTTTGTTCTTTTAATGTAAACCCGATTAGTATTGCAACAGCAAGATAGGGAAATACAACTAGAGCTTTTTTTCCTATTATAGGGTTTACAATGAAATAATTTTTATGACTATTACGATCTTCTGAAATAGATCCAGCTATTGCAATAAGTAATATAGGTATTCTATATAAAAGACGTAATAATGTTATCGTTTCAGTTGATAAATGGTTATTTAGGTAAAAATAAATATAGTTAAAAGTTGCAGAACTTATTAATACAAAAATAAAGATGTAAATTTTCCGTTTCGAATTAAAAATGGTTGGACGGAAAAAGAGACTAACACCTAGTAAAAGAAATAATAAATCTGCAATTGGATATAGAAATGAAAGAAAAACATCTCCTAGTGAAAGAGAGAATATATTTAAATTTGGTTGATTAAATAAATACCACTCTAATGTGAATATGGAAGTAAGTACTATACATATATCACAAATAAAGAACGCTTTTTCCCATTTATCGCATTCTTTTAAGATTTTATAACTGAAAGCGATAAGACAAAAGAGTAGAAAAAACATGTAAAATACATCAGAAATAGTAAAACGATGTATTGGAATTTCGAAGAAGCTATCTTGATATGTATATACTATTTTTCCTAATAAAAAACTACCAATTGCTATTGTGATACATATCCAAAACGGATTTGAACTGACTTTTTTAGAATATATAGAGTAAATGAGTGACACAAATGTAATAGCTTCAACAATAAGTGAAGCGAAGCGTACATCTGAATTTGAAAAATGAGTGGGGAACAGATAAAAAAACATAAAATAGATTGAATAACATATTAATGTTCCAATTAATATACATAGTTGTAAATTTTTATTTAATTTCAATAAAATCACCTTCTTTAATTATGCACTATATTCGTAATATCTATACATAATAATATTATTTAAGAATTGTATCAGATTTCCTTATAAAAATCATGTTTATAAGGAAAGTGTTGAAAAGTGTAATACTTCTTAAAATTAAAAAAATATTGTTTTTAATAATATGTGCTTTATCAAGATTTTAAATGGGAATTGTATATTTAATCATCCTTTGAATTGTAAAGGTTTTTTAGTGATTTGTAAGTGGAGATGCACAATTGCATATAAAATGATGAGAATCTTTTTTCTAGCTGATTTTTGATTGTTATAGGCTATTTTAAGTAAGGTTTTAATTTTCAGTCTGAAAATTAACATTTGTAAAAATATTAAATGGAGATATAAAATAAGAACGTGTATTCTTACAGAGTGGATAGCATCTTTACTAAATAGGGAGAGATTTTTATGTTATTTCGAATGAAAGGTGCAGAAGTATACTATGAAATTGTGGGAGAGGGTAAACCAGTCATTATCATACATGGCTGTGCTCCTGATCATAGGTTAATGCAGAGATGCATGGAATCAGTATTCGCAAAATATAAAGGTTACCAAAGAATATATATTGATTTACCTGGCATGGGGAAATCGAATGCTCCGGATTGGATAAATAGTTCAGATCATATGTTAGAACTGTTAATTGGATGTATTGAAAAAATCATTCCATCGAAAAGCTTTTTATTAGTAGGGGAGTCCTATGGCGGATATTTAGCTAGAGGTATACTCACAAAGCTGTTCGAAAGAGTTAATGGATTACTATTAGTATGCCCTGTTGTTGTAGCGGAGCAAGAAAAAAGGACTCGTCCGAATAAACAGGTAATTGTAGAGGATAAGGAGTTTTTAAATACACTAACTTCCACTGATAGAGAAGAGTTTTGCGAGTTAGCGGTGGTCGCGAATGAATATACATATAAGCGATTTAAAGAAGAAATTAAGCCAGGGTTAGATGTTGCTAATTATGAATTTATTGAAAGGTTGCAAAAAAATTACTCTCTTACTATGGATTTTCACCGTAAGGAATATGAGAAACCCGTTCTTTTATTAGCCGGAAGACAAGATATATCGGTCGGTTATCAAGATATTATAGGAATTATTGATGATTATCCAAGAGCGACATTAGCAGTGTTAGATATGGCAGGGCATAATTTGCAAATTGAACAGCCTGAATTATTCGAGAGTTTAGTAGGAGAATGGATTAGACGAACAGATCAGCAAAGTTTATAAAAAACGAATGAACATTTTCAAGGAGGAAGTATGAATACATATATTTATATGGTTAGGCATGGTGAATCACCAAGATTAGAAGGGAGTGAAAGAACACGGGGATTAACTGAAAAAGGAAAAATGGATACTCATAGAGTGACTGACGTATTAAAAATGGAGGGAATTGATACTTTTATTTCAAGTCCTTATAATCGGGCTATGTTAACGATTGAAGCGGCAGCTAATTTCTATGAAAAAGAAATAATAGTATATGAAAATCTCAAAGAATGTAGGTTTGTAAGTGAGGATCAGATTATACCAGATAAAGAGGTGTATCCACTTGTAAAGAAGATGTTCTCTAATCCTGACTTTGCACATATGGAAGGAGAGTCATATAAGGATTGTCAGAGACGGGTAGTGAAAGTGTTAAAGGAAATATTAATGGATTTTCAAGGGCAAAAAATTGTAATTGGCACACATGGACTTGTAATGACTTTAATGATGAATTGCTTTGATAATCAATACGGATTTGAATTTCTTATAAATACATCAAAGCCCGACATATATAAGCTGGAATTTAATGATGAACAATTATTGAATGTAGAAAAATTATGGATAGGAGAATGAAACTGAATATATGGAGTGTGTTTTAATTCGTACTTATAAAACACACTCTTTTTTAATAGAATGCATTTTTATCAACTATTTTTAGAATGTTAAATCAATAAGTAATTATTCAAATTCTGAATAATACAAATGGAAGTTGTCTTAAGGAAACAATTTTAAATGTGACAAAACTCCAAACGTTGGATTTCTATTCAATTGGAAAAAAAGATGTAGAATTTTGTCTTACGGTCCCCGTTTACTTTTCATTTCATTACATATAGGCTTTGTGGTGTAAAGGGGAATATCGCCTTTACACAAAATTTATAAGGAGGGCATTGTGATGAAAAAGATTAAAAAGTTTGCGGGAGTAGCTTTAGCGGGTACGATTGGATTAAGTGGGCTACTGTTTTTAGAACCAAGTGTAAGCGCTGCGGAAACACAGCAGGTGAAAGAAGGAAATTTCAATACAATTGATGTAACAATGAATCAAAGTGAATTTTATGTATTGAGTGGTAGAAGTATTGATATTCTTTCTGGAGATAAAGAAGCAATTCAGCTAAATAAATACACAATTCGTTTTAGTAAACCCGGGAAGTATGTTATTAGAGTAAACGGTTGTATTTATGATGATGTATATACTTTTATTGTGAATAAATAGTATATATTCTTAAACTGTGAGATAAAAAAAGAAACACCCTATTTGCGGTGAGAATCGTAGATAGGGTGAATTTATTTGTATGAAGTTGTGTTTTATAAATTTTCATTAATTTGCTCTTTGTTTTTGTTTTGTAAAGTATGTAGGAGTGTTTGAAACATTTTAAATGATTGCTGAAAGATTGGACTTTGAATAAAAGTGTATAGAAAAGTTACGATAAAAACAGGACCACCGAGCATAAATCCAATAACTAGTACAACGCATTCTACAATGATTCGAGCACGGCTAATAGATAGACCTGTTTTATCGGAAATAGTAAGCATGAATCCATCACGAGGTCCAGCGCCAATTCCAGCTGCAACATACATACCTCCACCGATACCTGTAATGGCAATACCAGAAAATAAAATGAGTAAGTTTATCCATAAATAATCACTAGCATTTGGAAGAATATTTGATTGTAAGAAAAAGTCCATAATAGGACCGATAAGTAGTGCATTTAAAAATGTTCCCACATTTATATATTTTCGATCTACTAGTAAAGAAATGAGAACGAGACATAACCCACATATGACACTCCACGTACCAATCGTCCATCCAAACCTTTGGTAGAGAGCCATGTTTAAAACTTCCCAAGGATGTAAACCGAGAAATTTAACTTTGACTGCAAGAGCATTTCCAAGGCCAAAGAAAATTAATCCTAAGAAAAAAAGAAAATAGCGAAAGAGGGTTAGCCTCATCTTTCATACCTCCTATATTTTATAATTATGAATGTTACATGTTAAAGTTTAAATGTACAAATGTTATGACTTCTGTTGATTTATTTAAATCTATAAAAATGTAAATGGAATATATACTTTCAGAGTCAAAAAAGTTAAAAAATTTCGTCTTAAGGATTATAATGAAGAAAGAAATATAAAAGGGAGTGAACAAATTTGAAACAAGAGCTTATTGAAAGATTTACGAGATATGTCAAAATTGATACGCAATCAAATGAGGAAAGCCATACAGTTCCAACAACAACTGGGCAAATTGAGTTTGGTAAATTATTAGTGGAAGAGCTACAAGAAATTGGGTTAACAGAGATAACGATGGATGATAATGGTTATGTAATGGCAACACTTCCGGCTAATACGGACAAGGATGTTCCCGTAATTGGCTTTTTAGCACATTTAGATACAGCAACAGACTTTACGGGGAAAAACGTAAAGCCACAAATTCATGAAAACTTTGATGGTAATGCGATTACGTTAAATGAAGAGCTAAATGTTGTGTTAACGCCGGAACAGTTCCCAGAATTACCATCTTATAAAGGGCATACGATTATTACAACTGATGGTACAACACTGCTAGGAGCAGATGATAAAGCTGGTCTTACAGAAATTATGGTTGCAATGAATTATTTAATACATAATCCGCAAATTAAGCATGGGAAAATTAGAGTGGCATTTACGCCAGATGAAGAAATCGGCCGTGGACCAGCTCATTTTGATGTAGAAGCGTTTGGTGCATCATTTGCTTATACGATGGATGGAGGTCCATTAGGTGGCTTAGAATATGAAAGCTTTAATGCTGCAGGTGCTAAGTTAACGTTTAACGGAACAAATACACATCCTGGGACAGCGAAAAATAAAATGCGTAATGCAACTAAACTTGCTATGGAGTTTAATAGGCATTTACCAGTAGAAGAGGCACCAGAGTATACTGAAGGATACGAAGGATTCTACCATTTACTCTCTTTAAATGGTGATGTTGAGCAAAGTAAAGCATATTATATTATTCGAGATTTTGATCGTGAAAATTTTGAGACACGTAAAAATACCATTGAAAATATTGTGAAACAAATGCAAGAGAAGTATGGGAAAGATGCAGTCGTTTTAGAAATGAATGATCAATACTATAACATGCTTGAAAAAATCGAACCGGTGAGAGAAATTGTTGATATTGCTTATGAAGCAATGAAAAGTTTAGACATTGAACCAAATATTCATCCAATTCGTGGAGGAACAGATGGATCACAATTATCATATATGGGATTACCAACGCCGAATATTTTCACTGGTGGTGAAAACTATCACGGTAAATTTGAGTATGTTTCGGTAGATACGATGGAAAAAGCAGTTCAAGTTATTGTAGAAATTGCAAGACGATTCGAAGAACAGGCTTAAAAAAGAACCAAGTAGTACAGATGTGCTACTTGGTTCTTTAGTATAAAACTCGCCACAAATAAAAAGTTGCGTAAGACTCCCAGTTGATCCAATTTGCCGCAAAATCTTTTATTTCATGTTTAGTCGGTTTACTTTCGGAACCTGTTATGCATTTAATTGCATTGTGCAAGCCGACATCGTCAATTGGAAAAGCGGAAGGAAATCGTAAACAGCGCATTAAAACATAGTTGGCAGTCCATGGTCCTATACCATGTATAGCAGTTAATTGTTTTTCAGCGATTTTTATATTTTGTATTTGTAGTAAAGATTCTTTTGATAGTTTTCCTTCTGTAATAAGCTTTGCAACCCCGATTAAATATTCACATTTTCTAGTTGTCATTTTTAACTTTTTGAGATCTTCTACATGTAGCTTTCCAATCGTTTCAGGAGAAGGGAATATCCAATGTTTTCTATCGTCCCATTCTACATAACTTCCAAATGTCTCGACTAATCTTCTTTTTAGCGTATAAGCATATGTAAGATTAATTTGCTGACCAATAATTCCCCAGGAAAGTGCCTCGAATAAATCAGGAATACCTAAAGTTCGAAGTCCATAAAACTTTTGAATAGGACCTCGAAGGAGTGGATCAAGTTTAGCTAATTGATAGAAGGGAGCCAAATCAGTATTTAAATCAAACCATTCAGTTACATAGTTAGCTACAGCGTTGCATATCCACTTTTCAGAGATATAGGATTCTCCTAAAAAACGTATTTGAATAGTATCATCCGTATTCATACTAATCTCAACTAAAGGATTTACATCGTGAACAGGGATAACTTTATAAATTTTGTTATCTTCAATGTGAAACATACATTCATTGTTAGAGCGGGATAGATAGCGCAAATTTTCTTGGAAACTAAATTCTGTTGGAACTGCTAAAGTTAATGCGTTATTATATTTTGCTGTCATATGAATTCCACCTGTAACTTTTCTAATGCAAGCAATTCTTTCTTCATTTCTAATCCCCCTCTAAAACCAGTTAGTTTACCATTCTTCCCGATAACACGATGACAAGGAATTGTAATGAGAAGAGGGTTGGCAGCAATAGCAGAAGCAACGGCACGTACAGCTTTAGGTTTTTGAATTCTTTCGGCAATTTCTGTATAAGAATATGTGTTTCCATAAGGAATTTCACGTACCGTATTCCAAACAGATAATTGAAAGTCAGTTCCGTAAGCATCGATAGGGAATGTAAAAGTTTCTCGCTTGTTTTCTAAATACTCGATAATTTCTTTCGTATATATTTGCAAGTAATCTGGACTATGGATCAATATATGATGGGGTAGTTTTTTGCTAGCCCATATATTTAATTCTTCAAAGTTTTCATTTTGTGATCCAATGAAACATAGTCCATTTTCAGTCGCAGCAATATGAAAATGCCAATTTTTATGTGTAAGTAGTGTCCAATATATATAATTATTTTTGTAGGAATTCATTATTGTATCCCTCTTTCATTTCGTTCTTTTTTCGATATTCAGTAGGAGTAAATCCGGTTTTCTTTTTAAATAAAGTTGCGAAATACTCCGGGTTTTCTATCCCGACAGCAGTACTAATTTCTTTAATAGATTGATTTGTATTTGATAGATATTCTTCTGCTTTAACAATCCTGAATTGTTGTATATATTCTATTGGACTTATTCCTGTCATTTTTTTGAAAGTACGTTGTAAATGAAAGGGGCTACCATGGCACATTTCCGCAAGTATGTCGAGAGTTAGTAATTCTTCAAAGTGCTTTTCAATATAATTTTTAATTTGTTCTACCCACTCTTCATTAGGTAAAGTGAGCCCATTTGGTTTACAACGTTTGCACGGGCGAAAGTTTTCACTTAATGCTTGATTTGCATGAAGAAAAATTCGTACATTGTTTTTATTCGGTATTCTTGATTTGCATGACGGCCTGCAAAAGATTCCGGTTGATTTCACGGCATAAAAGAATTTGTTATCATAGGAAGAATCATTATGAATAATTGCTTGCCAATGCTCACTTGTTAACGTAAACCCTTCATTGTGCAAAGAACATCACCTCTGAAATTAGTATAACCTGAATAATGTACGTATGTATGTATTCACAAATGTAAGAGCAAGATTACAAAGGTGAAAATATGATTGTTTTTCTATTTTGTGATAGCATGAAATTTGGAAATAAACATCAAGAGGAGGGCTATAAATGAAGTTCATTTCATGGAATGTAAATGGTTTACGTGCAGTTATCGCAAAAGGTGGATTTTTAGAATATCTCGAGGAATCTAATGCAGATATATTTTGTTTACAAGAGATTAAATTACAAGATGGGCAAATCGATTTAAATCCAGAGGGATATTATACATATTGGAATTATGCTGTGAAAAAAGGCTATTCAGGAACGGCTATTTTCACGAAAAAAGAACCGCTTTCTGTTACTTATGGTTTGGGCATTGAAGAGCATGATCAAGAAGGACGAGTTATTACTTTAGAGTTCGAAGGTTTTTACATAATTACGTTATATACACCAAATTCAAAACGAGGATTAGAACGATTAGATTACAGAATGAAATGGGAAGATGATTTCCGGGCGTATATTAAACGATTAGATGAGAAAAAACCAGTTATTTTTTGCGGAGACTTAAACGTTGCTCATAAAGAAATAGATTTGAAAAATCCAAAAAGTAATCGTAAAAATCCTGGGTTTTCTGATGAAGAAAGAGAGAAGTTTACATGTATTTTAGAAGAAGGATTTATTGATACGTATCGTTATCTATATCCTGATCAGGAAGGCGCATATTCGTGGTGGTCGTATCGAATGGGAGCGAGAGCAAAAAATATTGGATGGCGTTTAGATTATTTTGTTGTTTCCGAAAGAATGAAAGACCAAATAACAGAGGCGAAAATTAATAGTGAAGTAATGGGATCAGACCATTGCCCAGTTGAATTACATATAAATTTCTAAAAAAAGAAGTGTCCTCCTAACATTAGGCGGATACTTCTTTTTTAATTCAGTTTGTTAAAATTTTTCAAATCTTTCTTGAAATAATTGCATATTAAATATATACTTAGTAACGATAATCATTATCAATGAAAAGGGTTATCAATAAATGAGGTGTAAAAGAATTATATCCTAGGGGAAGTGAACGAGAATGAGTTCTGGATAGAATTATTAATCTAATGAAATATATATGTAAGACAAGTTTCATATAGTTAAATTTTATTGAGAATATAGTTTTGAAAACTCGAGAGGAGATATATAAAGATGAATAAGAAGTTATTTACATTAGGGATGGTTACAGTTTTAAGTGTAGGACTAGCAGCATGTAATAGTGCGGATAAGACTTCAGGAGAAAAAACACAACAGACAAAGGCTAGTGAGACGAAAAAAGACGAAAAACGAAAAATTACATACTTAGGTAAAGAATATACAGTACCAGCAAAAGTAGATAAAATTGCGACAGCTAGTTTAGAGTCAATGGAAGATGCAGCGGTACTTGGAATTAAACCAGTAGGTGCGATTACTGTAGGTGGAAAATTACCAAAGTATCTTGAGAAAGATTTAGAAGGTGCGAAATCTGTTGGTGAGAAAATGCAACCAAATTTCGAAACATTACTTCAATTAAAACCAGATGTTATTACATCAAGTACGAAATTCCCAGCAGAAACAGCTGAAAAGTTTACGAAAGTAGCTCCGACATTCCCGGTATCACACGTTTCAACAGATTGGGAAGATAACTTAAAGTTAATGGGAGAATTAACTGGTAAAAAAGATAAAGCAGAAAAAATTATTAAAGATTACAATGCGGATGCTGAAAAAGCAAAAGCAAAACTAGGAGATAAGTTAAAAGACAAAAAAGTACTTGTCATTAGACTAAGAGCAAATGAATTATTCCTATATCCAGAAGGAGTGTACTTCAACCCTGTAATTTATAAAGATCTTGGATTAACTGCTCCAGAACAATTGAAAACAGTAAAAGCACAAGAGAAAATCTCATTTGAAAAACTTGCTGAACTTAACCCAGATTATATTTTCTTACAATATGAGACAACTGAAAATAAAAACCCGAAAGTGCTAGAAGAAATTGAAAGCAATCCAATTTGGCAAAGTATGAATGCTGCGAAAGAAAAGAAAGTATTTGTAAACGTTGTGGACCCAATGGCACAAGGTGGTACAGCTTGGAGTAAAACAGCATTCTTAAAAGAAGCAGTGAAAAATTTATCTAAATAATATAATAAGTAAGGTGCGTTGAATGATATGCAGAAAACGAATGCGGTACCAGTAACCATTTTATGTATAGCGCCCGTATTGATTTTATTTACAGTTATACTTTCTGTATTATATGGTGCGAAAAACATCGATGCTCAAACAGTGTGGAATGCATTATTTCATTTTGATTCAAGCGATGTAAATCATAATATTATTATTACTTCACGTTTGCCAAGGGTAGTTGCAGCTCTTTTAGTCGGAGCATTTCTAGCCATATCAGGAGCACTTATGCAGGGGATGACAAGAAACTATCTTGCATCCCCTTCTATTATGGGTGTGACGGATGGGGCAGCCTTTGTTATTACACTTTGTATGATTTTTCTTCCAGGAATGTCCTCAATTGGCATGGTTTTATGTTCAATGATTGGTTCTGCACTCGGAGCCGGTATTGTGTTTGGTTTTGGTTCGCTTCTTCAAAATGGCTTATCACCGGTTCGGTTAGCAATTATAGGGACAGTTATTGGAACATTTTTAAGCAGTGTATCTGCTGCAATGGCTTCATATTTCCAAATTTCTCAAAATGTTAGTTTTTGGTTTAATGCAAAATTAGATCAAGTCGATCCTAATATAATTAAAGTCACGATACCTTTTGGGATAATTGGAATAGTTTTAGCTCTGTTAATCTCAAAATCTATTACTATTCTTTCTTTAGGAGAAGAAGTTTCTATTAATCTAGGACAGCGTACAAAATTAGTTAAAGCGATGGCTATTTTATCAGTTATCTTTTTAACAGGAACTGCAGTTGCTTTAGTGGGGAAAGTTGGTTTTGTAGGTTTAATTATTCCGCACATTACTCGCTTTATAATTGGGGTAGATTATAAATGGATTTTACCATGTGCAGGCGTTATTGGCGGCGTTTTTTTAGCATTATGTGACGTTTTAAGTAGATTTGTAAATTATCCATTTGAAACGCCAATCGGAGTCGTAACATCTTTAATTGGAATTCCTTTCTTCCTTTATTTAATCCGTACAAGAGGAGGAGAGAGACATGTTTAAAAGCTCAAGTCAACGTTTTGGAATGACGATGGGGATTATTATATTTTTAATACTATGTGCTATTTACATAAGTTTAACGAATGGTACGTTTGATATTACAATTACAGATGTATTTAAAACACTCCTTAGAATAGATCCAGTGCCAGACCATGATTTAGTTATTTTTGAGTTTCGTCTTCCGCGCATTGTAATTGCTGGATTAGTAGGATTAGGTCTCGGCGTTGCCGGTGCTGTAATTCAAGGGATTACGAGAAATGGATTAGCGGACCCAGGTATTTTAGGCGTAAATGCCGGAGCAGGAACAGCCATCGTTATTTTTATGTTTTTCTTTCAAGGACAATTAAAAAGTACAGACTGGGTTTCTATTATGATGATGCCAATGTTTGGTTTAGTGGGCGGATTAGGTGCAGCTATCATTATTTATCTGTTTTCTTGGAAAAACGGTAAGTTAGATTCGCAGCGTCTTTTATTAACAGGGATTGCGATTGGATCAGGATTTGGAGCCTTTTCTATGTACTTATCACTCAAAATGAAGTCAACTGATTTTGAAATGGCTGCAGTATGGGTATCTGGAAGTATTTATAATGCAAACTGGAAATATATTATTGCTATGTTGCCATGGCTTATTATATTAATTCCTCTCATACAAAAGAAAGCTTATTTATTAGATTTATTTCAATTGGAAGAAACGAGTATTACAAGTTTAGGTGTTGCAGTAGAAAGAGAGAAATCAATTTTACTACTAAGTAGTATTGGACTTGTGAGCGCATGTGTTGCTGTTTCAGGAAGTATTGGTTTCATTGGACTAATGGCACCGCATATAGCGAAACGACTTGTCGGTATTCAGCATAAGCATATCATTCCTACGTGCGGAGTAATCGGAATGTTCCTTGTAATTGCTTCAGACTTTATTGCAAAAACAGTTTTCACACCTGTAGAGTTACCGGTTGGAATCGTTATTTCTATTGTCGGTGTACCTTATTTCTTATATTTACTTTATAAGGCGAAAGCGTAAGGGGAGGAATAAAAGTGAGTATTTTAAGTGCAAAAAATTTAGAAACAAGTTATGAAAAGCTTACAGTGTTTCGCGATTTAAATGTGGAAATACAAGAAGGAAAAGTAACGACAATTATAGGACCAAACGGGTGCGGTAAATCGACACTGTTAAAAACAATGGGAAGAATTTTAAAGCAAAAGAGCGGTAAAGTATATTTGCAAGGACAGGATTTAAATACAATTCCAACGAAAGAAATTGCTAAGCAGTTAGCTTTACTCCCGCAAACTCCAATTGCGCCAGGAGAGCTGAAAGTAGAAGAATTAATTTCTTATGGACGTTATCCACATCGAAATAATGTAAATAAGCTAACTTCAAAAGATAAAGAGATGATTGACTGGGCATTAGATATAACGAAAACTTCTGAATTTCGAACGAGACAAATTGCAAATTTATCAGGCGGTCAACGACAAAAGGTATGGCTAGCGATGGCGTTAGCACAAGAGACAGAAGTGTTACTACTAGATGAACCAACTACATATCTTGATATGTCTCATCAATTAGATGTATTACAAATTGTAGAAAAATTAAACAAAGAGCATAATTGTACGGTCGTAATGGTACTACATGATATTAACCATGCAGCGAGGTTTTCAGATGAAATTATTGCAATGAAGGAAGGGGAAATCGTTACAACTGGTAGCCCAGAAGAAATCATTACAAATGAAGTGTTAAAAGAAGTATTTCATATTGATGCACGTGTCATGATTGATCCGTATAATGGGTCTCCTGTTTGTTTTGGGTACGATAGCGTTGTACCTCAAGATGAAAAAGTGGGAATATATGTAACGAGTTAAGGGGGGGATATAAGATGAATACTACTATTGAAAAACAGCAGATTATAACATCTAATACAGAGCAGTGGAACATGTATTCAAAATTAGAAGGTAAGGAATATCAAATTCATATTTCAAAGCCGAGACAGCCAGCACCAGAGTCAGGATATCCTGTTATATATGTATTAGATGGCAATGCCTTTTTTCAAACATTCCATGAAGCAGTTAAAATACAATCAGTTAGAGCAGAAAAAACAGGTGTTTCACCAGCCGTTATAGTAGGGATTGGTTATCGTATTGAAGGGGCATTTTCAGGTGAAGAAAGGTGCTATGATTTTACGCCTAGCGTAATTTCAAAAGATGCGCCTTTAAAACCAGACGGTAAACCGTGGCCTAAAACAGGAGGTGCGCATAACTTCTTTACTTTTATAGAAGAAGAACTGAAACCTCAAATTGAAAAACATTATAAAATTAATGAAAGAAAACAAACATTATTTGGGCATTCGCTAGGTGGCCTATTTGCTTTACATATATTATTTACAAACGTAAATGCCTTTCAAAATTACTTTATTAGTAGTCCATCTATTTGGTGGAATAACCAATCTGTGCTTGAAAAAGAAGAGAATCTTATAAATGAATTAAACAATGCAAAAGTTAAAACAGGAGTATTTCTTACAGTTGGTTCACTAGAACGAGAGCATATGGTTGTAGGTGCAAACGAATTATCAGAGCGCCTTCTTCAGGTAAAAAACGACCAGTTTCGATTTGCGTTTTATGAGGCTGAAGGGGAGAATCATGCATCTGTTGTGCCGACTTCTTTAAGTAAAGGATTAAGATTTATTAGTTACCTATAAATTGAAATGAATATCTAATAAAATGCAAACAAAAGGCTATGGGAAATTCTCCATAGCCTTTTGTTTGTGCAAGTAGAATTGTCATTTTTGAAAGTTTTGTTTCAACTTTTCGTCTAAAGAGACAAAAAGTTGTCACAATTCGGTCACAATTAGCATAAACATAAAATAGACGAAATGAACTTATTTCCAAAAGGCTTGGTTTATTACAATCAGGATTCGTAGAGCTGAAAAAGCATGGATGAAAAGTTCACTATATTCCCAAGGAGGTAGATCGTATGAAAACTATTCTTGCTATCGCTGGACTTATTTGGGTTTTATCGCATGGCATCCCAATTTATGAAGGAGAACAAATTCGCAGTGCTCTGAATAAAAATTTTAATGAATATCATATCATTGATCGGCAAGATAATGTTGTGACAGTTCGAGTGAATGATTGTTTTCATACGGTAACCGTTGAAGGAACTTCAGTAGTGAATGATACAAAAGTATGTGATCAGCAATAATTATATAGGGAGAAAAAAATCTCAATTCAAATATGTGAAGATTGAGGCTTTTATATTTGTAGACGAATAATAAGCGGGGATGGATAATCCTCGCTTATTATTGTTTTAATTTATTGGATTTTGATCGGACATATAATGATTTTTTGACAAAAAGGAAAGGGTATCATGAAAATTGAGACTGAGAAGCTAATAATGTGTTAAGAATAATCATAAAGTGGAAATATACTCATATGGGGTATCATACATAGATATTTAATGCTATAATTGGTATACTCATAAAATCAATTGTTTTATTGGATGAAGAGAACTTTTAAGAAGGTGATAATATGGATCATAAAGAGCATGAATCAGTAACACATAGATCAGAAAAAGAAAAAGAGCAAATTATAAATAGATTGAAGAGAATCGAAGGACAAGTTCGTGGTATTCAAAATATGATTGAAAATGATCGTTATTGCGTGGATATTTTAGTGCAAATTTCAGCGATTAATGCAGCAATGAAAAAAGTAGGGATGGGTGTTCTCAAAAACCATACGAATCATTGTGTTTCGGGTGCTATTAAAAACGGTAATGGTGACGAAGCAATTGAAGAATTAATGACAGTATTTGAACGTTTTTCAAAAGCGTAAGAACAAGCTAGTATGTAACTGGCTTGTTTTTTTTTATTTACCTCTATATAGGATTTCGAGGTATTGGTGTGAAAAAGTGTGTGTAAAATAAAATTTTAGAAAATAATTGAAAAATCATGACACAAAACCATTGATTACCTTAGGGGGGTATGGTAAGATGAGGTTGTGATTAACAAACAATGAATAAACAAGAGGAGGATTTTAAATGGAACAGTTAACATTAAAAGTTGAAGGTATGTCTTGTGGACATTGTGTAAATGCTATCGAAAGCAGTGTGAAAGAGTTAAACGGTGTTGAACAAGTGAAGGTTCAATTGGCAGAAGGAACTGTTGAAGTTACTATCGATTCGTCTGCTATAACATTAAAAGATATCGTTGCTGTAATCGAAGATCAAGGATACGATGTTCAATAATTATTTTTTAGATATGGAAATAAATCGTACTTTATAGGAAGTACGATTTATTTTGCTAATAATTATACCTCATAAGGGTATGTAGAGGTGAGAGACATGAATGAACAAAAAGAGGCCAATCTTCAAATATCAGGAATGACATGTGCGGCGTGTGCAAATAGAATTGAAAAAGGTCTAAAAAAAGTAGAAGGTGTTCATGATGCAAATGTAAATTTTGCACTTGAAAAAACAAAAATAATGTATGATCCCCAAAAAACAAATCCACAACAATTTAAGGAAAAAGTTGAATCGTTAGGATATGGAATTGTAAGTGATAAAGCTGAATTTACTGTTTCAGGAATGACATGCGCAGCATGTGCCAATAGAGTAGAAAAGCGTTTAAATAAATTAGAAGGTGTGAACGAAGCGACAGTAAATTTCGCTTTGGAAACGGCTACAGTAGATTTTAATCCTGATGAAGTTAATGTAAATGAAATGAAGAGTGCAATTACAAAATTAGGATATAAATTGGAAGTGAAATCAGATGAGCAAGATGAATCAACTGATCATCGCTTACAAGAAATTGAGCGACAAAAGAAGAAGTTTATCATTTCGTTTATTTTATCATTCCCGTTACTGTGGGCAATGGTAAGTCACTTCTCATTTACATCGTTTATTTATTTACCTGATATGCTTATGAATCCTTGGGTGCAGCTAGCTCTTGCAACACCAGTTCAATTTATCATTGGTGGACAGTTTTATGTTGGGGCTTATAAAGCGTTACGTAATAAAAGTGCTAACATGGATGTTCTTGTGGCGCTTGGAACATCGGCTGCTTATTTCTATAGTGTATATTTAAGCATTCAATCTATCGGTTCTTCGGAACATATGACAGATTTATATTTTGAAACAAGCGCGGTACTTATTACACTAATTATTTTAGGTAAATTATTTGAAGCAAAAGCAAAGGGACGTTCATCAGAAGCAATTAAAAAGTTGATGGGTTTACAAGCAAAGACAGCTACAGTTGTGCGAGATGGAACAGAAATGAAAATTTTAATCGAAGAAGTAGTAGCTGGTGATATCGTTTATGTAAAGCCTGGTGAAAAAATTCCGGTAGATGGTGAGATTGTAGAAGGGAAATCAGCAATTGATGAATCGATGTTAACGGGTGAAAGTATTCCAGTTGATAAAACAATTGGGGATTTAGTAATCGGTTCTACAATGAATAAAAATGGATTTTTAAAAGTGAAAGCAACTAAGGTAGGAAGAGATACTGCATTAGCTCAAATTATTAAAGTAGTAGAAGAGGCTCAAGGTTCAAAAGCTCCTATTCAAAGGGTAGCAGATCAAATTTCAGGTATTTTCGTACCGGTTGTAGTTGTAATTGCTATTATTACATTTGCAGTGTGGATGATATTTGTTACACCAGGTGATTTTGGTGGGGCACTTGAGAAAATGATAGCAGTACTTGTCATCGCATGTCCATGTGCATTAGGTCTTGCGACACCTACATCTATTATGGCTGGATCAGGAAGATCAGCTGAGTATGGCATTTTATTTAAAGGCGGGGAGCATTTAGAAGCAACGCATCGATTAGATACAGTTATTCTAGATAAAACAGGTACTGTGACAAATGGGAAACCGGTGTTAACAGATGTAATTGTAGCAGATGGATTCCACGAAGAAGAGATACTACGTTTAGTAGGTGCGGCAGAAAAAAATTCTGAACACCCACTCGCAGAAGCGATTGTAGAAGGAATTAAAGAAAAGAAAATTGATATCCCAAGTTCAGAAACGTTTGAAGCGATTCCGGGATTCGGTATCGAATCAGTTGTAGAAGGGAAACAACTATTAATTGGTACACGTCGATTAATGAAGAAATTCGATATTGATATTGAAGAAATTTCTAAATCGATGGAAGAGCTAGAACGAGAAGGAAAAACAGCAATGCTTATTGCGATCAATAAAGAATATGCTGGTATAGTGGCTGTTGCAGATACTGTAAAAGATACTTCAAAAGCAGCAATCGCTAGACTGAAGAAAATGGGTCTAGACGTTGTTATGATTACAGGAGATAATACACAAACTGCTCAAGCAATCGCTAAGCAAGTTGGTATTGATCACGTAATTGCAGAAGTATTACCAGAAGGAAAAGCAGAAGAAGTGAAAAAACTTCAAGCGCAAGGTAAGAAAGTAGCAATGGTTGGAGATGGAATAAATGATGCACCTGCTCTTGCTACGGCGGATATCGGTATGGCAATTGGAACAGGAACGGATGTAGCGATGGAAGCAGCAGATATTACGTTAATTCGTGGTGATTTAAATAGTATTGCTGATGCAATCTTTATGAGTAAGATGACGATAAGAAATATTAAGCAAAATTTATTCTGGGCACTAGCTTATAACGGCTTAGGAATCCCGATTGCAGCGTTCGGCTTCTTAGCACCTTGGGTTGCAGGAGCGGCTATGGCATTTAGTTCTGTATCGGTCGTATTAAATGCATTACGATTGCAAAGAGTGAAATTAAAATAATAAAAATGTAAATCTATAGAGTAATTGAATATGCTTTTAAACAAAAAACAATACTTTGAAATAAGTATTGTTTTTTGTTTATATAGGAAGAAAAAATTTATAATAAAGCAGAAATATTGAATCGTAAATGGTAGAAAAGTTAAATGATAGTTTAGTAAGGAGGCTCAAATATGTTAAAAGATACGATCATTAGGACATTCCATAAAGACGATTTAGACCAAGTATTACAGTTGTTCTATGAAACAGTTCATACAATTAATGCAAAAGATTATAACGTGTTACAGTTACAGGCATGGGCATCAGATCAACTAGATAGGGAAAGCTGGTTAAAGTCTTTAGAGAAGAATATTAGTTATGTAGCGGATTATAACGGTGTGATAGTCGGATTTGGAGATTATAATGAGGATCATTACGTAGATCGCTTATTTACACATAAAGATTATCAAGGGAAAAGGATAGCTTCATCCATATTACAGAAGTTAGAAAAAGAAGCAGTGAACTTGGGACATAGGGAGATATATACAGAGGCGAGTATTACAGCAAAACCTTTCTTTGAAAGTAAAGGTTTTATTTGCATAAAGGAACAAAAGAAACAGCATAATGGTCAGATTTTTATTAATTATGTAATGAAAAAAATAGCCTTCTCATAAACGAGAAGGCTATTTTTCATTATTTTACAGCTTCTTTTAGTTCTTTACCAGCTTTGAAAGCAGGTACTTTAGAAGCTGCGATTTGCATTTCTTCACCAGTTTGTGGGTTACGGCCTGTACGAGCAGCTCTTTCGCGAACTTCGAATGTACCGAATCCGATAAGTTGTACTTTTTCACCAGCAGCTAAAGTGTTAGTGATTGATTCTACTACAGTTTGTACAACTACAGTAGCTTCTTTTTGAGAGATCTCAGCATTTTGTGCTACGTTTTTAATTAATTCTGTTTTGTTCATGTTTTTCACCTCATATGTAAATAATGCTATTTAAGTTGTTATTATAACGTATAAAACATTCGAGAACAAGTGTACGTACATATATTCGCAAAAAAAATGAAATTTGTAATATTTTTAGAGTCACTTTATAGACCTCTAATTTAAGCCGATACAGATTTGTTCTTTATTTCATTCTTCTCTTTATTTAGAGATAGTTTCTTATTATAAGATATGAAATAAGGTAATGCTACAAAGAACATACCGCCTACTAAGTTTCCGAAGAAAACAAAAATGAAGTTTGGAAAATATCCAGCCCAAGTTAAATGACCGGAAAAAATTGCAGCTGGGATGACAAACATATTGGCTACAACGTGTTGAAATCCAATCGCAACAAAAGTCATAACTGGGAACCAAATGCCAATAATCTTTCCGATAAATTCTTTACTTCCCATACTGAGCCAAATAGCTAAACAAACGAGCCAATTACATCCGATTGCAGAAATGAAAGCTTGTAGTGGTGTATCTTGTAGTTTAGCTTGCGCAATAGAAACTGTTTTCGCTAAAAAAGCCCCCTCTGTTAATCCGACGATATGACCGAAAAAATAAGCAACGAATACAGCACCTATGAAGTTGCTAAACGTAACAATAACTAAATTTCGAATGAAATGAAATAAGTCGATTTTTTTGTGGAGCCAAGCCATAGAAACTGTCATCATATTGCCAGTTACTAACTCACCACCTGCAAGAATAACGAGTATAAGACCGATAGGGAATACAGCGGCACCTAGAAAACTAGTAAATGATCCCCAAGATTTTGGCATTGTTCCAATAACATGAATATCGAGTAAATACCCTAATGCTATGAAAGCGCCACCAAAAAAGCCGAGAATTAGCATAGGGAGTAATGATAAATGAGCTTTTTTTCTTCCAGAATTAGCAGCAAGTTCCGTAATTTCTTCTGGTGTAAATACAGACATGAATAATCTCTCCTTAATAAAATGATAAAAATAAATGGAACATTTTTAAGAATCTATGTATTATAAAAATATGTTATGACTTTTGTATAAATTTGTCAAAGTAAGCAGGAGTGGAATTGGATATAACTAACGTTGTTCGTGTTGTCACATTAATGTAACAATAAGGCTTTAAAGTACGTCTAGAGGTGAGAACATGAATACGTATCATGTAAAAGAAGAACAAAAAAAATCAATCGTCAAGATATCTATAATTAGTTTCATAAGTATAGTAATGATTTCTATAAGTTTGTATTTCTATGCGACAGAAATAGAACGAAAACTAGTAACAGTTACGTGGAATGAAATAGAAGCTTCTACAATTCCTAAAGAGTTTAATAATAAAAAAATATTGCAGTTCTCAGATGTACATTTAGGGCCAGAATTCACATTGAAACAACTAGAAAATTTGGTGGAGAAGATGAATGCATTAAGTCCAGATGTAGTAGTTTTCACAGGGGATTTAATAGATAAGTTTGGATCGTATAAAGCAGAAAGAGAAGAAGCGAAAAGTATTTTACAGAAAATACATGCGCCCTTAGGGAAATATGCTGTGTTTGGGAATCATGACAGGGGCGGTGGAGGTAGTTTATTTTATAAAAAGTATATGGAGGAAGCTGGTTTCTCTGTGTTAGTAAATGAAGTGCAGAAAATTAAAGCGGAAAACGGTAAATATATTACAATATCAGGTTTGGATGATTTCTTATTAGGTAAGCCGCAAATAGACTCGACTTTAAAACATGTAAGGCAACAAGATTTCAATATGCTATTAGTACATGAGCCGGATGTTGTAGATAAAGTAGCTCGTTATCCGGTTGATTTTCAAATGTCAGGACATAGTCACGGAGGACAAGTTCAAATTCCTTTTATAGGTCCATTAATTACTACAAAACTAGCTGAAAGTCATGTTGAAGGTATGTATGAATTAGAAGGGAAGAATAAGCAGTTACATTTATACGTAAATCGTGGTATTGGGACAACTCGAATGCCTGTTAGATTTTGGAGTGTGCCTGAACTTTCAGTATTTGTGTTGAAGCAAAATAGTAACTAGCCTATTCAATAGTAGCAGGACTTTCAGAGAAAGTTGTCTTTTTTATTAATTAAAAACAGAATATTATGTAATTTTTATTTAAAGTGTTAAAAAAGAAAGGGGAATTTCTATGATAGAAACATGGCATAAAGAATTGGAAAGTTTATATAACCAAATGGTTTTGTGGCGAAGAGATTTTCATCAATACCCAGAGCTATCGTTTCAAGAAATAGAAACGCCGAAAAAAATAGCTAAAATCTTAAAAAGTTTTCATATTGATGTGACAACAGATGTTGGGGGAAGAGGGGTAATCGGTGTAATTGAAGGTGAAAGACCTGGAGAGACGATAGCGTTACGTGCGGATTTTGATGAACGCGCGATGTTAATTGGTGGTAAATTACTTTTAAGCCTTGTAAATAGTTATGTAAGAGATCGAAAAAAATCTCTTCATCATGTAGAAGTGAAAAAGTAATTTACATAAATAAAAAACAACAATAGGTCCTATAACCTATTGTTGTTTTTTATTATTTTTGAAAGGGAATAGCATCAAAATATGTTCTATAGTTACTAGAGAATTCAAAGTTATTTTTTGCATCCCAATTAATAGACCAAGACATTAGACCGCGGAAGGCAGGATAGCCACTTTGATTTGAAAGTTTATACTTTCCGCCGAAAGGAATGCCTTTAATGATATAATCTAAAGCTTTTTTCATTTCAGTTGGAGAAATATATCCGCCACTTGGAGCTGCCGCTGGTGCTGCAGGGAGTCCAATCATTACTTGATCCGAACGAAGAGCTGGGAAAATGTTATTTGCATTACCCCCTACTGGAAAACCATGTAAGAGCATATCTGCCATAGCGACTTCGTAGTCTGCAGTACCTTGATTGTAGTTATTACCGTCCATTCCAATGCCACTGCCAGCATTGTAGTGTTGAACGTGAATGTATGTTAGTTTATCTTTCACTCCGTAAATAATTGGTAAATATGCACCCCAGATGCTTCCATATGCGCTATAACCCCCTTGAACATAAGCTGTTTCAGGAGCCATGCTTAATAGAAAATCTGGACCATAATGATCTGAGATTGTTCGAATAGCTGAAATAAGATTTACGATTTGAGGAGTAGTTGGGTTTTTGAAATTAGTGTCATTTCCGTTTAAGTAAATACCTGATTCAAGGTCAATATCTATTCCATCAAAACCGTATTTATCGATCAGAGATTGTATGGAATTAATAAAACGTTGCTTAGCAGCATTGTCAGGAAGTAAAACGACCCCATTTTGTCCGCCTATTGAAAGAACTACTTTCTTTCCTTTACTTTTTAAATAAGAAATATCTGATTTGAACTCTGCATCTGTACCATATACAGGAGAAAATTCAACAGTGGAACGGTCACCACCAGTTTCACCGAAAGATACGTTAATTACATCCCATTTTGATGAAACGTCTTTTAATTTAATAATGCCAGTACCGTTATCGAAGTTATGCCAGTATCCAACGAGTAATTTTGAACCTAAATTGTTTGCTGCTTGTGCTTGAAAGGAAACCAGCGGTAGCAGTAAGAAGATTACTAAAGTACAACAAATGAATTTGAACTTGTTTAACATATTAACACTCCTATACAAAAAGTTGTCTAGATGTATAATCTTGTTAATTTAATAATATCTGAAAATTCTTCCTTTTGTAAGGTGGCTATAATTTTCTCAACAATTGTGTATGGAAAAATATTAAACCTAATGTAATAATTTCTATAGGAGATTGCATTACAATTGTTAATTTCAGAATATTTTGATATATTTTAAAGTATGGGACAAGGTTTTTCGCATAATACTCTTACATAAATTTCAAAATTAAGTTTGGAAGGGGATGTACAAGAGTTGGATAAAAATCTTAAGAAAGACCTCAAAATACGCCACATTACAATGATCTCAATTGGCGGCGTAATAGGAGCTGGTTTGTTTGTTGGGAGCGGTGCAGTTGTGCATTCAGCAGGACCGGGCTCTATCGTTTCATATGCTTTAGCAGGCCTACTAGTTATTTTCGTTATGAGAATGCTAGGAGAAATGGCGGCTATTAACCCGACAAGTGGTTCATTTGCAACATATGCACGAGAAGCAATTGGGCCGTGGGCAGGTTATACAATTGGATGGCTATATTGGTTTTTCTGGGTAATTGTTATTGCGATTGAAGCCACAGCAGGTGCTGGTATTATTCAATACTGGATTCCAGAAATCCCACTCTGGTTATTAAGCCTAATATTAACGATTTTATTAACATTGACGAATGTTTTTTCGGTGAAATCATTTGGAGAGTTTGAATATTGGTTTTCTTTTATTAAAGTAATTAGTATTGTTTTGTTCCTTTGTCTTGGACTAGCTGTTATTTTAGGATTTGTACCAGGAACGGAAGCACCTGGTACTTCGAATTTAGTAGGACAAGGAGGATTTATGCCAAACGGTATAAGTTCGGTGCTACTTGGAATTACTGTCGTTATATTTTCATTTATGGGATCTGAGATTGTTGCAGTAGCAGCTGGTGAATCTGCTGAACCTGTAAAAGCAGTCAAAACAGCAACAAATAGCGTGATTTGGCGTATTCTCGTATTTTTCATTGGATCTATCGCTGTAGTTGTTACACTTCTTCCATGGAATTCAGCGAACATACTAAAAAGTCCGTTTGTAGCGGTACTGGAACATATAGGAATACCAGCGGCAGCACAAATTATGAATTTTATCGTTTTAACAGCTGTACTTTCATGTTTAAATTCGGGTTTATATACAAACTCAAGAATGCTTTTTTCGATGGCAGAAAGAGGAGATGCTCCAAAGGCGTTTTTGAAATTAAACAGTAGTGGTGTTCCAGTCCGGGCAGTTTTATTCGGAACGTTCTTCGCTTATATTGGAGTTGTTTTTAGCTACATATCTCCAGATAAAGTCTTTTTATTTTTAGTGAATGCATCTGGCGGGATTGCGTTACTCGTTTATCTCGTTATTGCTGTTTCGCATTTAAAGATTCGTAAAAAAATGGGAAGATTAGAACAAAAAAATTTGAAAGTGAAAATGTGGTTCTTCCCGTATGTGACGTATGTTACAATTGCAGCTATTATAGTAGTTTTAGTTGCGATGCTTGCAATTGAATCTTTACGTTCACAAGCACTTTTGACGATGCTTGTTACAGTTCTTATAATCATTTCTTATTTTCTTTTTAATAGAAATAAAAATAGTACAGTGTTGAATACTAAAAGTAAGAATGAGGAATCTGTTCGATTCTAATTTCTTGTTTTGTAAGAAATGCTACATCCAATCATTAGTAGAAAAGATTCATATATAAGTAAAGAAAAGAGTAATTACTATTGTCATAGTGAATATAAACTTTTTTCTTGACTTTTTATACGAAGGCGAGCAAAATGGTAAAAAAGGAAGGGAGGATGAAGATGGAAGAGTACGTATTAGAGCTGTATAACCTGTTATATACGACAGAATGGCAAGATATTGTTTCGTTTCTAGGAATCGTATTTTGTATGAAGATTGTAATTGTATATATGGAAGAGCAAGGTATGTTCTATTCTTTCTCATCCCCGTTCGATGTGCAACGCGAGCCGTTGCTGAACTATGCCAAGGTAAATTACGAACAATTTCCTTTTGTAGCTTTCTTTATGATTCGATTTATTACAGCAATTGTAAAGAAAAAGGAAAGTGACGATGAAGAGTGCCATTCAACTTGTAATATAGCGAATGTTTTTTAAGCTAAATACAAGGAGGAGATTTATATGTGGTTTCGATTTCTTATGATTGGTTTCTTTTCATTAACAGCAATTTCATTAATGGGATATCAAGTGTCTGAAATTTTTCAAGCATATAGCGATACATTTTTTAACAAAAACTAATCGCGTTGCTATTTGAATAATAAAGCGATAAAATCCTTCTTAAGAAGTTTTATTAAGAAGGATTTTTTCTTTGTTTTGTCTTGCTGTGTCAAACTATTGTCACATTTACACTGTGAATAGTATGTTAAAATAGTGAGGTTACGTATACATATTTGAAGGAAGAAGGAGTGACCATTTTGGTAGATCAATCAACAAATCAGAAAAGCTATGCTCCTATTGTGATAACGCTTTCTGTAATTGTAAATGCGATTATTTTATTTTTGTTCTTTGGACCTGTTGGCTATGAAGGAGAAGTACATTTTGATGTAACGATTTTACCAATGTTAAACGCAATTTTTAATAGTTTTACGTTCGTATTCTTATTAGCTGCTTTATATTCTATTATTAAGAAGAATGTGAAAATGCACCGTGGTTTCATCCTAGCAGCATTTACAACAACGTTGCTATTTTGTGTTTCGTATTTATCGTATCATTACTTAGCGCCAGCAACACATTTTGGTGGAGAAGGATTTATTAAATATGTGTATTTCATTATTTTAATTACACATATTATCCTAGCAGCAATTATTGTACCACTTGCATTGTTTGCACTTGTATTTGGTTTTACAAATCAATTAACACGTCACCGTAAAATTGTACGTTGGACGATGCCGATTTGGTTATATGTAAGTTTATCTGGTGTTATTGTTTACTTAATGATCTCACCTTATTACCAATAAAAAAATCTCAGCCTATAGGCTGGGATTTTTTTATTAAGCAAATATTTTTGTGAAATGAAAAAAATATGGTATACAAAAGTATAGTTGCTTTTCATATAGAAGGGATGGTAAAGGAATATGCAAAATTTTGTATTTCGTAATCCAACGAAACTTATTTTCGGTAAAGGTCAATTAGAACAGTTAAAAACTGAAATTCCACAGTTTGGTAAAAAAGTTCTTCTCGTATACGGGGGGGGCAGTATTAAAAGAAACGGTATTTATGATAATGTAATTTCTATTTTAAAGGATATAAATGCAGAAGTATTTGAATTGACAGGTGTTGAACCGAATCCACGTGTATCAACTGTAAAGAAAGGAATTCAAATTTGTAAAGATAATGGTGTTGAATTTATTTTAGCAGTTGGTGGAGGAAGTGTAATCGACTGTACGAAGGCAATTGCAGCTGGTAGTAAGTACGATGGAGATGTGTGGGATATTGTAACGAAAAAAACATTTGCTAGTGAGGCATTACCATTTGGTACTGTGCTTACTCTTGCAGCAACAGGATCTGAAATGAATGCTGGCTCTGTCATTACAAACTGGGAAACGAATGAAAAATATGGTTGGGGTAGCTCAGTTACCTTCCCGCAGTTTTCGATTTTAGATCCAGTTCATACTGCTTCTGTACCGAAAGATCAAACAATTTATGGTATGGTGGATATTATGTCGCACGTATTAGAACAATATTTCCACCATGGAACAAATACAGAACTACAAGATCGTTATTGTGAATCTGTTTTAAAAACAGTAATTGAGACAGCTCCTAAGCTTTTAAATGATCTAGAAAATTATGAGCATAGAGAAACTATTTTATATTGCGGTACTATGGCGTTAAACGGCATTTTAGCGATGGGAGTAAAAGGAGACTGGGCAACTCATAATATTGAGCATGCAGTTTCAGCTGTTCATGATATACCACACGGGGGTGGCCTTGCAATTCTATTCCCGAACTGGATGAAGCATGTTGTAGATGAAAATGTAAGTCGTTTTAAACAGTTTGCTATTCGTGTATTCGATGTAGAAACAGATGGAAAGACTGATCGAGAAATTGCGTTAGAAGGAATTGGGGCGTTACGTCAATTTTGGACTTCGATTGAGGCACCAGTAACATTATCTGATTACGCTATTGGTGAAAATGAAATTGATTTAATGGCGGATAAAGCGATGGCTTATGGCGAATTTGGTAACTTTAAAAAATTAAATAAAGATGATGTTTTAAGTATATATAAAGCTTCTATATAAGTGAATCGAGAAAAGAAACCCATTTGATTGTTATATCAAATGGGTTTCTTTTTTGTTTTCTATAACCGTTTGTGACTGATTTTGATTATTTGTGAATGTTTGTGGTTGATTTTTGTGATCGTTTTCATTATACTGTAATCAAAGAAGAGGTGAATAAAATGTTAACTCCTGAACGTCACCAAATGATATTGCAACATGTAAAAGAGCAGAAGATTGTTAAATTACAACAATTAGTGGAAAGAACAGAAAGCTCTGAATCAACAATTCGTCGTGATTTAGCACAATTGGAAAAGCAAAGGTTATTAAAAAGAGTTCATGGTGGTGCTGCTGTTTTAACAGGAAAAGGACAGGAGCCAACGATGGTTGAAAAATCATCCAAAAACATTCAAATAAAACAACAAATTGCGAAGTATGCGGCTAACATAGTTGAACAAGGTGATTGTATTTATTTAGATGCAGGAAGTACAACATTTGAAATGATTCCATTTTTAATAAATAAAGATGTTACAGTCGTTACGAATGGACTTATGCATATTGAAGCTTTAGTTGAAAATAATATTCGTGCATATTTACTAGGCGGGATGATGAAGAGTAGGACGAAAGCTTTAATCGGTGCAATGGCGCAGGAAAGTATACAGAAATATCGCTTTGATAAATGTTTTTTAGGGGCGAATGGTGTACATGAACAGCTTGGTTTTACAACTCCAGATCCAGAAGAGGCACTTTTAAAGCAAATGGCATTAACATTAGCAAACGAAGGATATTTCTTAATTGATGAAAGTAAGTTTTCAGAAGTTGCGTTTGCGAAAATTGCCAATGTTGAAGATGCAAATATTATTACAAACCATTTAGAAATCGATTTAGAAAAATATAAAAGACAAACCAATGTAATTGAGGCTGATAAACAATGATCTATACAGTTACTTTAAACCCATCTATTGATTATGTAGTGCAAGTTAATACCTTCGATTTAGGAGAAGTAAATCGAGCGGAGAAAGATATGAAGTTTCCTGGAGGAAAAGGCATTAATGTTTCTCGCGTTCTTCATCGTTTAGGTGTTGAAAATGTAGCGCTTGGATTTACTGGTGGATTTACCGGTCAATTTATTAAAGATGTATTACATGATGAAGGGGTAATAACAAACTTCATCCAAGTAAATGAAGATACTCGAATTAATGTGAAAATAAAAGGGCAAGAAGAGACAGAATTAAATGGGCAAGGACCTAGTGTGACAAATGAGCAATTTGAACAATTAATGGAACAAATTGAAAGTATGCAAAAGGGAGATTGTGTTGTACTAGCTGGAAGTGTACCCGCGTCTATCCCAACTACTTTTTATGAATCAATCGCAGCGTTCGGAGCTGGAAAAGGCATTCGTGTAGTGGTAGATGCAAGTGGTAATGCGCTGCAGCATGTAATTAAAAACAAACCATTTTTAATAAAGCCAAATCATCATGAACTTGGTGAGTTATTTGGAGTAGAGATTTCAACAGTAGAAGATATTTTACCGTATGGAAGAAAATTAATTGAACAAGGTGTAGAGCACGTTATCGTATCAATGGCCGGAGATGGAGCTTTATTGTTTACGGCAGAAGATATATATGAAGCAACTGTTCCAAAAGGTGTTGTAATTAATTCGGTTGGGGCTGGAGATTCTCTTGTTGCGGGATTTGTAGGTAAATATGAACAGACAAAAGATATTGAAAAGGCATTTCAATATGGCGTTGCTACAGGGAGTGCAACAGCATTTTCAGCTGATTTATGTGAAAAGGAAAAAGTAGAAGAATTATTGTCGCAAGTAATTGTAACTAAGCGATAGGGGGAAGCAACATATGAAAATTACAGAACTATTAAAAAGGGATACAGTTATTATGAATTTGACAGCTTCAAATAAAGAAGCTGTCATAGATGAATTAGTTGAGAAATTAAACGGGGCAAATCGTTTAAATAGTAAAGCCGAATTTAAAGAAGCTATTTTAAAACGGGAGTCACAAAGTACAACCGGCATTGGTGAAGGGATTGCTATACCTCATGCGAAAACAAAAGCTGTTAAGCAACCAGCGATTTGTTTTGGTAGAAGTGTAAGCGGTATCAACTATGAATCGCTTGACGGGCAGTCTGCGCATTTATTCTTTATGATTGCTGCGAGTGAAGGGGCGAATAATACTCATTTAGAAACGTTATCACGCCTATCTACACTATTAATGGATGAAGGGTTTCGTAAGCAATTGTTAGAAGTAAAGGATGAAGAGGAACTTCTTCGTTTATTTGATGAAAAAGAAAATGAAAAAGAAGAAGCTGATATTGAAGTTGCAAAACCAGAAGGAAATGAACCGTACGTATTAGCAGTTACGGCTTGCCCAACTGGAATCGCTCACACATACATGGCTGCGGATAGCTTGAAAGCAAAAGCAGCAGAGTTAGGAATAGCAATTAAAGTTGAAACAAACGGATCAACAGGTATAAAAAACGGTTTAACGAAAGAGGATATTGAACGTGCAACGGCTATTATCGTCGCGGCAGATAAACAAGTAGAAATGAACCGTTTTGCTGGGAAGCATGTCATTCAAGTGCCAGTCGCTGACGGGATTAGAAAAACTGAAAATCTTCTTAATCGTGCTGTAAAACAAGATGCACCAATCTTTAAAGATGTAAAAGAGGATGGAAAGGCAGAAAATACGGAGAAAGAAAAAGGATTAGGAATTTATAAGCATTTAATGAACGGTGTAAGTAATATGCTTCCATTCGTTGTTGGTGGCGGGATTTTAATTGCGCTAGCATTTTCGTTTGGTGGTATAAAGGCGGAAGGTCCTTTAGCTGAATTGTTCATGTCTATTGGAGGAGGGGGAACAGGGGCATTTTTATTCCTTGTACCAATTTTAGCTGGATTTATTGCGAGTTCTATTGCTGATCGTCCTGGTTTTATGCCTGGTGTTGTCGGAGGATTTTTAGCGGCACATGCGAATGCGGGATTTTTAGGTGGATTAATTGCTGGTTTCTTAGCCGGATATGTTGTTTTAGGATTAAAAAAATTATTTTCAGGGTTACCAGTACAGTTAGAAGGAATTAAACCTGTTTTGTTATATCCAGTCTTTGGATTATTGATTACAGGAGTTGTTATGCAAAAAGTAGTAATTCCGCCTGTAGTAGCATTGAATGAAATGTTAACAGGATGGTTAAATGGTTTGAACGGTACAAATGCTATATTACTAGGTCTTATTTTAGGTGCGATGATGGCAATTGATATGGGTGGTCCAATTAATAAAGCAGCATTTACATTTGGTATTGCTGCAATAGAAGCACAGAACTTTGGGGTGCACTCAGCAGTTATGGCTGGTGGTATGGTACCGCCGCTAGCAATTGCATTAGCAACTACATTCTTTAAATCGAAGTTTACAGAAGCGGAACGTAAGTCTGGTTTAACAAATTATATTATGGGAGCATCGTTTATTACAGAAGGTGCGATTCCATTTGCAGCTGCAGATCCGGTTCGAGTAATAGTAAGTTGTGTTGTTGGTTCAAGTATTGCAGGTGCATTATCTATGTTATTCCAAATTACATTACCGGCACCGCATGGTGGATTGTTTGTTATCGCATTAGTAAATAAACCAGTGTTATATATTTTCTCGATATTGATAGGGGCAGTTGTTTCTGCTCTTATGATGGGAATTTGGAAAAAGAAAGTTAAATAATACGTGTAAAGGGAGTAGCTTTTATTAGCTGCTCCCTTTTATTACAAAAAAGGAGGTTAATAATTGAAGAAAGATGAATTTTGGTAAAAGATGTAATGAAATATGGTTTTTTTGTAACAAAAAAGTAATACTGTAATTTTTTCTGGAAAAAAATCCTGGTGCTTGTATGTGGAAAATATATGAAAACTATTGGGAATTCTATTGGAAATGTAATTCATTAATATGGAAATTTATGTTACAACTCATTAATCGTATATTACGAATGGTTTGTAATTGTGTGTTTTCTAAAAATTTTAAAAATCCGTTGCTATAATGAAAATACGAAAACAAAGCAAATGGAGGCTATTCATGAAAAAATTATTAGGTATAGCAACGGCGGCAGTTTTTGGTCTTGGGATTTTTGCAGGTTCTGCGAAAGCAGAAACGATTGTAACAACAGACGTATTAAATGTTAGAGAAAACCCAACTGTAGAGTCAAAGCTTGTAGGTAAAATGTTGAGTGGAAATAGATTAGACGTTATAAATACAGAAAATGGATGGACAAAAATTAAAGTAAATGGTAAAGAAGCATTTGTAAGTGCTGAATTTACAAAAAGTACATATTATGTAACGGCAGGCGTGTTAAATGTTCGTGCTGGAGCGAATACTGACTCTGAAATTCTTGGTAAACTGAATAAAGATGATGTAATTGAAACGACAAATCAGGTTCAAAATGAATGGTTACAATTCGACTACAATGGAAAAGTTGGATATGTTCACGTGCCATTTTTAACAGGAACGGCACCAGTGATTGAAAAGAAAGAAGTTGTAACGCAAGAAGAAGCGCCGGTAAGAGTAAATACGCCGGTTAAAAATAATAAAGTAGTTAAGAGTAAAGAATCTGTTAAGAATGTAGATTCAAGTAAACCTGTGGCAAAACAGCAGTCAACTACGAAACAAGTTGCGAAATCTACTGAAACAAGTGCACCTGCTGGTGGACGTGAAATAACAGTAGAAGCGACAGCGTATACAGCGCATCCAAGTGAGAATGGTACGTATGGTGGTCGTGTATTAACTGCAATGGGGCATGATTTAACAGCGAATCCAAACATGAAAGTAATTGCTGTTGATCCTAAAGTAATTCCACTAGGATCAAAAGTGTGGGTAGAAGGATATGGAGAAGCGATTGCTGGAGATACTGGTGGTGCGATTAAAGGAAATCGTATTGATGTATTAGTAGGCTCAGATGGTACTGCTAATAGCTGGGGGCGCAAATCTGTAAAAGTGAAAGTTATCCAGTAGTGTATATGTATTAATATAAAAGGCGGTTGCTTGAAAGTATGTAAGCAACCGCCTTTTATGGATTATTGAAAAGGATAAATAGTTTTACCTGTAATAATTTTATATGCACTGCAAAATTGATTTTGTATATACTCTGTATCTTTATTTTCTGGATGTAATGTTGTTTCTTGGAGAGCAGAATGAAAAGAGCGTAGCAAACAATTTAAGGCGAAGTATAATTCTTCTTGTGAACAATTTTGTTCTTTTGTAGCAGTAGCTAAAATGAGGTCTTTTGTTAAAGATGAAAAATTAATGGTGGATTGTTTCATAGTCAACTCATCCTCTCGAAGGTACTTTTAATCATGTATATGTGGAATTGGACAAACTATGTTCTTTTTTTATTTATAATTTCATGTACCGAAATGAAAGAACTTGCAATCATGCCGTTAAAATTGGTAAGATTGGATATAATCAATAGATGGAGTACATTACATAAAGAGAGTTGAATGATATGGGAGAAGTGCAACGTGAAAAAGTTGCTGTCATCATTGGACCAACTGCTGTTGGGAAGACGAAGTTAAGTATTGATCTTGCCAAAGCGTTGAATGGTGAAATTATAAGTGGAGATTCCATGCAGATTTATCGTACGATGGATATTGGAACTGCAAAGGTGACGAAAGAAGAGATGGACGGAATTCCACATTATATGGTCGATATAAAAAATCCGGAAGAACCATTTTCAGTTGCCGAATTTCAAGAACGTGTTCGTAAGCATATTCGAGAGATTACAGAGCGTGGTAAATTGCCAATTATCGTTGGTGGAACTGGTCTGTATATACAATCTGTTTTATTCGATTATCAGTTTACGGATGATGCTGGTGATACTATATATCGAGAGCAAATGGAAAAATTAGCATTAGAACGTGGTGTGGAATATGTACATAAGAAATTACAAGAAGTAGACCCAGAAAGCGCTGAGCGTATTCATGCAAATAATGTACGCCGTGTCATTAGAGCGTTAGAAATTTTCCACACGACGGGTGAAAAAATGAGTGATCAACTTGAAAAACAAGAAAACGAGTTGTTATACGATGTTTCCTTGATTGGCTTGACAATGGATCGAGAAATGCTATACGATCGCATTAACTTACGAGTTGATATAATGATGGACCAAGGTTTATTAGAAGAAGTAGAAGGATTGTATAATAGAGGGATAAGTGATTGTCAATCTATTCAAGCAATTGGGTATAAAGAGATATATGATTATTTTGAGGATCGTGTCTCTTTAGAAGAAGCGGTATCACAATTAAAGACGAATTCACGTCGTTATGCAAAGCGTCAATTAACGTGGTTCCGTAATAAGATGGATGTCACATGGTTTGATGTTACAGACGGTGAAAAAACGTCAGAAATTTTACGATACATAGAAGGAAAGTTACAACTAAAGTCGAATAATAGTAAGTAGAGAAAAAGAGGAGGATTCGACATGAAGCAATCAATCAATATTCAAGATCAGTTTTTAAATCAACTCCGTAAAGAGAATACGTTTGTTACGCTGTACTTATTAAATGGTTTCCAGCTTCGTGGATTAATTAAAGGATTTGATAATTTTACAGTCCTACTGGAAACAGAAGGTAAGCAACAGCTTATTTATAAACATGCAATTTCTACATTTGTTCCACAAAAAAATGTTTCAATTGAATTAGAGTAGTAATGAATTATTGTACATAACAAAAAAAGAGCGAGTTTGAAGTGACCCCTAAAAGT